>JBCCZF010000583.1:0-2500 GCA_039188035.1 Bacteroidota bacterium
GCTTTGTATTGGCAGTATTTCGAGGATTTGGACAAAATAACCCATGCGGAAACCCCACTAAAACTAAGAAAAAGCCTCTTTTTAAAACGAAATACCCAAACGGGGGAACTGCTTTCGGAAATAGACCGGAACACCCCACTTGCCGTGGGCGATTTGATTCGAGTGCGCATTGAATTACGAGCGGATAGAACCATGGAATTCGTTCATATGAAAGATATGCGCGCCGCCGGACTGGAGCCGGTGAATGTGCTTTCCCAATACAAATGGCAGGATGGTTTGGGCTATTACGAAAGTACCAAGGACGCCAGTACCCATTTCTTTTTCGATTATCTGCCCAAAGGCGTCTATGTGTTCGAGTACGATCTGCGCATAAACAATGCCGGGGATTTTAGCAACGGCATCACTACCATACAAAGTATGTATGCCCCAGCCTTTAGCAGCCATAGCAAGGGTGATCGGATTACTGTGGCCGGTATGGA
Organism: Bacteroidota bacterium; assembly: GCA_039188035.1. GTDB lineage: Bacteria > Bacteroidota > Bacteroidia > Flavobacteriales > Flavobacteriaceae > Ulvibacterium. Next base: position 480 of record JBCCZF010000583.1, read on the forward strand.
GTAAGGCCTAAAAGTACTTCAAATTCGAAAGTAAGACCACCGCCCTCCCCAGGCTTCAGAAAAGCCCATGTCAGATTTTTACTATCTTTAGGTAAATAACAACAAAACCAATTCCTATGAATTCAAAAGTTTTTTTGGTCGTGCGTATCGTCTTCGGCCTCTTTTTGGTGGCCTTTGGGCTGGACAAGTTTCTGCATTACGTTCCCCCTCCAGATCCTGCTTCCATGAGCGAGGCGGCCATGGCCTATTTGGGAGCCCTAGCAGATAGTAAAACCTATCAAATGGTAGGTGTGGTGGAAGTTTTGGCGGGCTTGGCCTTCTTGTTCAACAAATACGGCGCGCTAATGGCCGTGATATTGATGAGCGTTTCGGTAAACGCCGTACTGTATCACGCAACCCTCGCTCCTGCCACTATTCCTGGATCCTTGATCCTATTGACCCTCAATATTGTTATGCTTTATGGATATAGGCATAAATACAAGGATTTGTTGAATGGCTAAAAGTCAAAAAAGGGAGCGATATCGCTCCCTTTTTTAATGCCTTTCAAACAGGGAAAAAACCGTTTAATTCTTTAATGGAGCCTGGATTTCTTTTTGGCCCAGGTGTTTTGCGTAAAAACCCATCATCGCTTTGTAGAGGTGAATGGAATTTTCCTCTTTTCCAAAACCGTGGCCCTCATCGTATTTTACCATATAGGGAACCTCAAATCCCTTGGCACGAAGGGCACTCACAATTTGATCGGATTCGTCAATATTCACCCTAGGATCGTTGGCCCCCTGTACCACGAACAAGGGTTTTTTGATCCTATCGATCTGGAACACCGGGGATACTTCTTCCATTATCACCTTTTCTTCCGGAACATCCTCATCATACCAAATCTCTTTAATGATCTTTAGATAGGGCTCCCAGTACGGCGGAATGGTACCCATAAAAGTAAACAGATTGGAAACCCCAACGTAATCCACCCCACAGGCATATAGATCTGGAGTCTTGGTCAATCCACGTAATACGGCATACCCGCCATGGCTTCCTCCATAAATGGCCACATTATCCTTGTCCACCCAGCCTTGATCGATCACATATTGTAGCCCGTCCTCTACATCGTCCATGGCCTTGCGTCCAATTTGTTTAAATCCCGACTCCAAAAACTCCCTTCCATAGCCCCCGGAAATTCTAAAGTTTACCTGTAAAGTGGCATATCCCCTACTGGCAAAGAGCTGTGCCTCCGGATTAAAGCCCCATGAGTCCCGAATGCCCTGAGGGCCCCCATGTGGATTTACAATTACGGGAACCCGTTGTCCCATTAACGCGGCCTTTGGTAAGGTAATATATCCGTGCAAGGTGATACCATCCCTACTTGTAAAGGCAATGGGGCGCATTTCGGCCATATCCTCAGGATTCAAATGTGGCATGGTATTGTAAAGCTCTTCAAGATTGTTGTTTTTAACATTATAGGAATAGTATGTTCCATATAGTTTGTCGCTGCCCACATATACCATGAACAAATTTTCATCTTGGGTTTTGTCCAAAACCGAATAGGTTGCCCCGGGCAGTTCCGCGCTAACGGCTGCATCCAACTTTTTAAAGGCATCACTCACTGGTACCACCACGGCCTTTTCACCCTCGTAGGAAAAATAATCGATTTCGTAATTGTTCACTTTGGAAAGACCAAGGCCACTTACATCGTAATTATCATTGGAGAATATTTTTTCTATGACCTTGCTCTCTTTGAGGTCGTACAAAACTATTTCTGATTTGTCCGTTTCAAGGTTGGTATATACATAGGCATCATGAGGATATGCCGAAGCATAATTGAAAGATAATATCCCGAAATCGTCTTTCCAGTTCAATTGTTTTTTAAGTTCGAAACCCCCATTTTCATCTTGGTAATAAAAATCCAGGTTAACCCCGTCACGCAATTTGGTGTACCCTTTCAGGTTTCCATCTTTATCAAAAGTGTAGTCCGAGATCGGGTTGGCCGAATCGTCATTGGTGAACAACTGATTTATTTCTCCTGTAAC
>JBCCZF010000584.1:0-2498 GCA_039188035.1 Bacteroidota bacterium
AAATTGACCGGGCCGGTAATCGGTAGGCCCAAATCGGCCACGTTTAGGACAGTGGATGTGGTAGGTTTGGATACCTTGGTACATGTGGCCAATGGCATCCATGGAAATTGTAAGGACGATGAACGTCACGCGCTATTTACCCTCCCCGATTTTATCTCCACCATGGTGGAAAACAAATGGCTGGGCAGTAAAACCGGACAAGGCTTTTATAAAAAGGTAAAGGACGCCAAGGGAAAAAGCGAAATCCTGACCTTGGACCTGGATACCATGGATTACCGTCCCAAGAAAAGTGCAAAGTTTGCTACCCTTGAGCTTACCAAAACCGTGGACAAGGTCATCGATCGTTTTTCCATCCTGGTCGACGGAAAGGATAAGGCGGGTGAATTTTATCGCAAGAGTTTCGGACAGCTTTTCGCCTACGTATCCCACCGTATCCCGGAGATATCGGACGAGCTCTATAAAATTGATGATGCCATGAAGGCCGGGTTTGGCTGGGAGCACGGCCCTTTTCAAGTATGGGATGCCATTGGCTTGGAAAAGGGGTTAGCGCTTATAGCCGCGGAAGGGCAAAATGCCGCGGCCTGGGTTACCGAAATGAAGGCCGCCGGATTGGAAGGTTTCTACTCGGTTAAGGATGGGGCCACCCATTATTATGATATTCCGAAGAAAGCCATGGCAAAGGTGCCCGGACAGGATGCTTTTATCATTTTGGACAACATCCGAAAGTCCAATGAAGTATTCAAAAACAACGGCGTGGTCATCGAGGATTTGGGTGATGGCATCCTTAATGTGGAGTTCCAATCCAAGATGAATACCATTGGCGGGGATGTTCTTGCCGGATTGAACAAGGCCATCGATTTGGCCGAAAAGAACTACCAAGGTCTGGTGGTGGGCAACCAAGCGGCAAACTTCTCGGTAGGTGCCAACATAGGCATGATCTTTATGATGGCCGTAGAACAGGAATACGACGAGCTTAACATGGCCATAAAAATGTTCCAGGATACCATGATGCGTATGCGGTATTCGGCCATTCCAACCGTGGCGGCGCCCCATGGCATGTGTCTGGGAGGCGGTTGCGAACTCTCTTTACATGCCGATAAGGTAATTGCTGCTGCGGAGACCTATATTGGTCTGGTAGAGTTCGGTGTGGGCGTTATTCCCGGTGGGGGCGGTTCCAAGGAAATGGCACTAAGGGCACAGGATACCTTTAAAAAGAATGATGTGGAACTCAATGTGTTGCAAGAATACTTCCTAACCATTGGCATGGCCAAGGTATCCACCTCGGCCTATGAGGCCTACGATCTGGGCATCCTACAAAAAGGGAAGGACATTGTGGTGGTCAATAAAGACCGTCAAATCGCTACGGCCAAGGCCTACGCCCAATTAATGGCCCAAGCGGGATATACCAAACCCATCCAAAGAACAGATGTAAAAGTGCTGGGCAAACAAGCCTTGGGCATGTTCTTGGTGGGTACGGATTCCATGGAGGCCAGTCGGTATATTAGCGAACACGATAAAAAAATCGCCAATAAACTGGCTTATGTTATGGCCGGTGGGGACCTATCCGAGCCCACTAAGGTAAGCGAGCAATACCTGTTGGACTTGGAGCGGGAAGCTTTTCTTTCCCTCTGCACGGAACGCAAGACCCTAGAACGGATACAGCATATGTTGAAGACGGGGAAACCGCTTCGTAACTAAACAAGGACGTACGACTTATTGACTTAGGGCATAAGACCACATAGATGACGTAACATGGCAGTATTTGAATGGAAAACCCAACTAATCATTGCTTACGAAATAGAATACATTTCAGAGGAAACTTTTAAACACTTAGAGCAAAAAATACAATCAATTCAAGGGATGATAACTCGATTTATGGAGCGCTTGAAAAGGCATCCTAGTTCTTAAGTCCTATTGTCCTACGCCCAATTTCAGAAAACATATGACTAAAACAGCATACATCGTAAAAGCCTACCGAACTGCGGTAGGCAAGGCACCAAAAGGGGTATTTCGTTTTAAAAGAGCCGACGAACTTGCCGCGGAGACCATCGAATACATGATGAAGGAACTTCCGAATTTTGATAAAAAGCGGATTGATGATGTCATCGTGGGCAATGCCATGCCCGAAGGTTCCCAAGGTTTGAATATGGCGCGTTTAATTTCCCTTATGGGATTGGATATTGTGGATGTCCCCGGGGTAACGGTAAACCGATTTTGCTCATCGGGACTGGAAACCATCGGCATCGCCACGGCCAAGATACAATCGGGAATGGCCGATTGTATTATCGCCGGGGGGGCTGAAAGTATGAGCTCCGTTCCCATGACAGGTTACAAAACCGAATTGAACTACGACCTGGCTAACCAGGGCCATGAAGATTATTATTGGGGCATGGGCAACACGGCCGAGGCTGTAGCCGATGAATTTAAGGTTTCGCGTGAGGATCAGGACAAATTTGCCTATAACTCACATATGAAGGCCCTAAGGGCGCAGGCCGAGG
>JBCCZF010000585.1:0-2490 GCA_039188035.1 Bacteroidota bacterium
AAATATCCGGCATTGACATAACTGGCACCACCATCCATACCAGATTTATCAATGACCTCTACATGATGCCCTTCTTTATGGAGATAATAGGCCGTACAAAGACCTATAATCCCCCCGCCAACAACAATAACTTTTTTACCCATTTTAAATCACTTGAAAACCATGCGCGTAAGGATCATCGTTAGTATCTATGGTGATTGTATTCTTCCCATAAATTTTGGCCCACCCCTTTACACTTGGCACAATGGACCTTTTTCCAGCCAGCTCCACTTCCTTTTCAATTTTTCCTATAAATGTTGAACCGATGTAACTCTCATGAATATATTCATCGCCAACATTTAATTTTCCCTTTGCAAATAACTGTGCTAAACGGGCTGAAGTTCCCGTACCGCAAGGAGAACGGTCTATCGCCTTATCACCATAAAAAACAGCATTCCTACCTTGGGAGGTTTCATTTAATACGGTTCCGGTCCAAAGCAAATGCGATACCTTGCGAATGGTATCGTTTTCTGGATGGACAAATTTATTTTCGTATTTCCCATTAATTTCAGTCCTAAGGTCCCGGGAAATCCGAACCAACTCATTGGCAGAAAAGTTTTGGATGCCTGAGAAATTTTCTTGGGGATCGATAATGGCATAAAAGTTACCTCCATAGGCCACATCAAAACGTAACTGGCCCAAGTCTTTACAATCGATTAGTAAGTTCTCGGCGGCTAAATAGCTTTTTACATTGGTCAGTTTTACCCAGTTTACCTTTCCTTCGGTCATTTGGTAATCGATATCTACCAATCCAGCTGGGGTTTCCACCCGTAATTTTCCTTCCTTTTGTGGCTTGACCAAACCCTCTTCCAAAGCAATGGTAACTGTGCCAATGGTGCCATGTCCACACATAGGTAGACAGCCACTGGTTTCGATGAACAAAACCGAAAAGTCATTCTCAGGATTATGGGGAGGATATAAAATACTACCGCTCATCATATCATGACCTCGTGGTTCGAACATCAACCCGGTACGTATCCAGTCGTATTCCCCCATAAAATGGAGACGCTTCTCATTCATAGTGGTGCCCAATAAATCTGGTCCACCTTTTTTAATCAAGCGAACAGGGTTGCCACAGGTATGGGCGTCAATACACTCAAAAATGTGTTTTGCCATTCTATAGGGAAGTATTCGTTTTTTTGTTATTCACCAAACGTGGTATTGCCAATGGGTTTTCGTTCTTTAATGCTTCTGGAAGCAAACGATTGGGCCAATTTTGATAGCTTATTGGCCTTACCCAACGCTGGATGGCGTCAATTCCCACAGCACTAAACCTACTATCCGTAGAGGCTGGATATGGCCCTCCATGCTGCATGGAGGGACACACTTCAACACCTGTGGGTACTCCATTAAAAATTAGACGACCTACCCTATTTTCCAGGGTTTTAACAACATTTTCGTAAGCTTCCAACTCATTCTCTGTACCTATAATTGTTCCTGTAAGCTGTCCTTCCAATCTAGAAATGACCTTTATCAATTCCTCTTCATCCTTACATTCCACAATCATGGAAAAGGGACCAAAAACCTCTTGATGTAATCGAGGGTTATCAATAAATGCCTCGCCACTTACCCGAACAACAGCTTGTCTCGCATGGTTTGTGGCCACCTCTGCCGAATACGATGCGGCAACCGAAGTAGCATTCGCATTGAGCATGGATCGTTTGTTGTCATCATATTTTGAAATGATATTGGGATGCAACATACAGGAGGGTTCAATTTTGATGATTTCCTTGGACAAGGAATCTACAAACCCATCTAAGGCATCATCACTTAATCCCAATAGCAACCCAGGATTAGTGCAGAACTGGCCTGTGCCTAAAGTAATGGAACCAGCATAGGTTTTTGCCCACTCCTTTCCTTTTGACTTCAATGCTATTGGCAAAAAAACCACAGGATTTATACTTCCCATTTCTGCAAAAACAGGAATGGGCTCCTCCCTTTGTGCCGCCATATCAAATAAAGCTCGGCCCCCTTTAATACTTCCCGTGAAACCAACCCCTTTGATCTTAGGGTGTTTCACCAATAGTTGCCCAACCTCAATGCCACTGCTATTTAAATTGGAAAAAACCCCATTTGGCATACCCGTTTCCTGGGCCGCCCTTACAATCGCGGAAGCTACCAACTCTCCGGTTCCAGCATGCATGGGATGACTCTTTACTACTACCGGGCAACCGGAGGCCAGGGCACTCGCCGTATCACCCCCCGCCGTGCTATAGGCCAAAGGAAAATTACTGGCGCCAAAGACTGCGATTGGCCCGATTGGAATCTTCATTTTTCTTAAATCGAGCTTTGGTAAAGGCTCGCGATCTGGTACCGCCGTATCTATGGTTGCATTGATCCACGATCCCTCTTCCACTAAATCAGCAAAGGTTCGAAGTTGGAAACAGGTACGGCCACGCTCCCCTTTTGCACGGCCTTCAGGAAGTCCGGTTTCTTTGCAGTAAACGTGTA
>JBCCZF010000586.1:0-2479 GCA_039188035.1 Bacteroidota bacterium
ATGGGGAAAGGCGACTTTGGAAGAGAACACCCGAGGAAATGGATATCATCCGAAAATACAGCTGGTTGCATACGGAACTGTTGCCGTATATATACCACTATGTGGTGAGTGCGCATAAGGGAGGAAGGAGGCTTCAGACCCCAATAAAAATCGGGAAGTATCAATACCTGTTTGGGGACGATTTTCTGATTGTTCCTATTTATAGGGATTCCCAAATACGTGAAGTCGTGCTACCGGACGGACAATGGCGTTATTTTTTTGACGATCGGGAGGTCTTGGAAGGTCCTTCCGCTATTGAACGCAGCTTTTCCTTGGAGGAATATCCGGTTTATGTCAAAGAGGGAGCCATTGTTCCCTTGGATGTAAAAAGGGCCTATACGGGCTTAGGGGATTATACTTCCAAGGGCTATGTTACCGTTCTGATGTATCCCAAGGGAAGTAATTCGTTTACCTACTTCCAGCCGGATACCCTGGAGGAAACCCATATTTCATATGAACAGGAAAAGAATGGGTTAAGGGTCTTCCTTGAAGGGAATACCATACCCCATATCCTTAGGATACATTCCGAAAGGAAGCCAAAAAAAGTTTCCTTGAACAATCGTGAAGTGGATGCCGAATCCTGGAATTATAATCGTATAGAGAACAAAATAATTATCAAAACAAGGGCAGATCAAGGCAAGATTACCTATGCTATTGTCTTTTAAAACCGATTCATATGAAGTTGAACATACGGAAAACAGGTATTTTGATAGTAGCCATGTCCTTGGCTACGGCATGGGCCATTCGAGGCCAATTTGGTCATGAACAGGGGGCGGCCTGGGCCGGTGCTATTGGTGCCATCGCCTTGGTTATTGTGGCCAATAGAAAGGATTGGTATGCCAAAATGCCCTTGGTGGCCCTGGCCTCGGCTTTGGGCTGGGGAGCCGGGGGCATGATCAGTTATGGGGTAGTGGTCGGCTACGGTAAATCGGATGATTTCATCAATGCCTATTACGGCCTTAGCATGCTTTTTGTAATCGGGGCGCTATTTGGATTATTAGGGGGTGGCCTTGTGGGCATGGTATTGGACGGTACCAAGAAGAACAAGGTGAATTGGGGCGCCCTAATATCCGAGATGGTGGCCGGGGGATTATTAACCTATTTTTTTCTAATAGAACAGATCGGTTTTAAAATGACCCCACCACGTTCGGAGGCCTGGGCCTTTGTTCTGGGAGCCGGTTTGGCCATGCTCTTGCACTTGGCCCGGAACAAACGAAACTCGGCCATACGCGTTGCTATTTTTTCGGCCCTGGGTGGGGGATTTGGCTTTGGTTTTGGAAATTTCCTGCAGGTGGTGGGCAATGTAATGGAAATCCCCTTCAATATGTGGAACGTGATGGAGTACAGTATCGGTTTTTTTGGGGGACTTGGTATGGCCTATGGGGTGTTTTCCTCTGCCTGGCCCATGGAGCGGGAGGAAAGACCCAAAACCTGGGCCAATACCTGCGCCCTTTTCGTATTCCTGATTTTTGTGCCGGTAATGGTGTACCGGGAGTCCCTGGCCTATGGCCACATGGTAAGGCGTTTGGGGGAAATGGCCAATCTGGAACAAATAGCCTTGATGAGTACCATTTTTGCAGCCGTGGCGCTACTGCTTATGGCTGCATTTGGATTTTATGTATTCCGCGGAAATTCCTATTCCCGAAAGAATGTGCTACTGTTCTTCTTTGTGTACCTGGGAGGCTATGCCCTTATGAGTTATCTGGTTTCCGGTCTCCTTGCAGGTAGGATGGGCCTTAACCACCATCTGTATGTCCTAAATATTCTACTGGTTTTTGTTCTTTTCCGAAAGATGGTTCAGGAGTGGCCGGGAGGGGAAAGTAACCGCTTGACCGTTAAAAAATGGTTTGTTTATCTTGTTTTGATACTTGTGTTTCTGGCCGTTTTGGCCCTTATTGCCATAAATACACATGGGGAAATACCAGGAAGTAACAACAGATTTGAAATCGGCTTGGATTTTTGCCGGGAAATTCAACCTGACTCGCTAAGGATTATCTGAAGTTTTTTCGATAATCCGAAGGCGTTTTGCCCATGTTGGCCTTAAAGTAATGGTTAAAGTTGGCCAGATTGTTATACCCGCTTTCGTAACAGATTTGGGTAATTTGTTTGTCCGTTTCGGCCAAAAGTTTGGCGGCAATTCCCACCCGTACGTTCTTTACGTATTCCATAAAGGTGTGTCCGGTCTTCTTTTTAAAGAACCTGCAAAAGGAACTAGGGGCCATATTGAGCACAGCGGAAGCCTCCTCCAGTTTTATCCCTTCCTGAATATTCTGAAAAACATACTCGTAGACCTTGTTGACCTTTTCAATGTTCTTGGAAAAGATTGAGGAACCGTTTATAGGGTTGGATAGTCTTTCCCTAGCCTCGATTTTTAATAGGTGGTTGAATATTTTAAGCAAACCTATGTAGTACTCCAGCCCTTCGCTTTCGGACATCTCCA
>JBCCZF010000587.1:0-2474 GCA_039188035.1 Bacteroidota bacterium
GGAAAAGGGGCGGACTTACCCGGGTAACTGTATCCGCGGGAATAAGGTATTTGGGATTTCTCCCGTAGTGGCGCAACAAGCGGACAATAAAGACATATACGGCCAGGAGCAGGATAATGGACGAGGTAAGATATATAAGGGATACACTGTCCTGGTCTGGTAATAGATCGGTAGGCATTGGTGGTCGTTTTAAATGCGGTCATCCTGGGAACAATACCTCTGGAGGCCGGTTCAACCGGGTTGATCCGAACATTGATTGTGTCTATGGCAAAATTAGAAAACAATAGACGTAAAAGGCGGCTAAGTTGGGGTACTTGCCGTATTTTTACGGTCGATTAAAACGGAATTAAGGTGAAAGGTGTTTTATTGGTCAATTTGGGTTCTCCAGATAGTCCCGACCCTAAGGATGTAAAACCGTATCTGGACGAATTTTTGATGGACGAACGCGTCATAGATGTCCCCAATTGGTTGCGCAATATCATTGTCCGGGGCATCATTTTGCGCACGCGTCCCAAAAAATCAGGGGAGGCCTATGCCAAGATTTGGTGGAGGGAAGGCTCTCCCTTGATCGTAATCTCGGAGCGTTTTGCGGATAAGGTGCAACAGGCCGTTGAAATTCCGGTGGCCCTGGGCATGCGGTACGGCAGCATGACCATTAAGAATGCCTTGGGGGAACTACAGGAAAAAGGGGTGGACAATGTACTCCTGGTGCCTTTGTATCCGCATTATGCCATGTCCTCCTATGAAACCGTGGTGGTAAAGGCCATGGAGCAACAACAAAAATACTATCCGGATATGCAGTTGACCACCCTACCGGCCTTCCACAAGAACAAGGCGTACATTCAGGTACTTGCGCAGAGTATTGCTGCGGGGTTGGCTAATTTTGACTACGACCATGTACTGTTTTCCTATCATGGTATCCCGGAGCGACACATTCGCAAGAGCGATCCTACCAAATTTCACTGTAAGATCGACGGCCAATGCTGCGATACCAATTCCGTGGCCCATCATACCTGTTATCGCCATCAGTGTTTTGATACTACCCGACGGGTAAACGCCTTGTTGCAGATTCCCGGGGATAAGGTGAGCAATTCCTTCCAATCCCGTTTGCCCAACGACCCTTGGTTAAAACCGTATACGGATTTTGAGTTTGAGCGCCTGGCCCAGGAAGGCAAAAAGAAGCTGGCCGTGGTTACCCCTGCCTTTGTATCCGATTGTTTGGAGACCTTGGAAGAGATCGCCATGGAGGGCAAGGACCAATTTTTGGAGGCCGGCGGGGAGGCGTATAAACACATCCCCTGCCTGAACGATGACGATGCCTGGGTAAGTGTAATGGTGCAATGGATCCAGGACTGGCAGGAGACGGCGGCCCTACCGGTTTAGGGGCACAAACTTGTAAATAGGCGCTACCTTGGCAAAAGTGGTATCGGAACAGCTTGGCACGGAACCCATTGGCCCACTTTTGATAAGGCAGGCCGTGCCGGCGGGCATCGGCATCCTGGTAATGTCCCTGAATATCCTGGTAGATTCGATTTTTGTGGGCAATTGGATCGGATCCATGGCCATTGCCGCCATTAATGTGGTTTTGCCGGTATCCTTCTTTATTGCGGCCTTGGGTATGGCCATTGGCATTGGCGGGTCTAGTATTATCAGTCGCGCTATGGGTTCCGGAAATCGAGAAAAGGCCCTGCGGACGTTTGGCAATCAGATTACCCTTACGCTTTTGCTTACCGTTTCCATGGTGGCCCTAGGGCTTTTTTTTGTGGATGGCCTTATTCCCACCTTTGGGGGAAAAGGGGCCATTTTTGAGCTGGCCAAGATTTACTACACCATTGTGTTGTACGGGGTGCCCTTACTGGCCTTGTGTATGATGGGCAATACCGTGATCCGGGCGGAGGGGAAACCCAAATTTGCCATGATTGCGATGATCATTCCCTCAGTGGGGAATCTGCTTATGGATTATCTTTTCATCTATGCGTTGGATTGGGGCATGCACGGGGCGGCCTGGGCCACCACCCTGGGGTATTTTTTCTGCCTTAGTTATATTACTTGGTTCTTTCTCTCCAAACATTCGGAATTAAAACCGACTCTTCCCCATTTCCGCTTACGGATACCCCTTCTTCGGGAAATAGGGGCCCTGGGTTTTGTGACCCTGGCAAGACAGGCCATTATAAGCATTATATATCTGTTGATGAACAACATCCTTTTTGGTTTTGGGGGGGAGGCCATGATCGCCGTGTACGCCATAGTTGGAAGGATGCTCATGTTCGCCTTTTTTCCGGTCTTTGGGGTTACACAGGGCTTTATGCCCATTGCGGGCTATAATTACGGGGCAAAGGCCTACGGTAGGGTTCGGGAAAGTATCTATACCGCCATAATGTATGCCGCTTTTGTGGCTACCCTGGTGTTTGTGGTCCTAATGGCATTCCCTGCGGAAATTGCCTCCCTCTTTCTGAGTAGTGACCCGGATATCC
>JBCCZF010000588.1:0-2471 GCA_039188035.1 Bacteroidota bacterium
CAACGGATGATATGGTTTTCATTTTCGTATGATTGGATACAAAAATGACACTTTGTTATAAATAAAACAAATTGTTTAATTAATTATTTTCAAATCCCCGGTCAAAAGTGATAAAAAGCACTTTCCAAATGCTCGATTTTAAAAATCCTCCGATTTTTTAATATCGTAATTACGTCAAAGCGAACTTCCACATCCAAACCACTCTCAATAATATAGTGATCTGCTCCGGCCACCAAAAGCTTTATCTTTTTGGGTGTTATGGTATCCGCTATGGGTATAATCCGGTCATTACTTCGGGCGCGCACCTCTACAATAGCCAGAATATCCCCCTTCTGGGCAATAATATCGATTTCCGATTTTAGATATCTGTAGTTGCGATGGCGTATGGCATACCCTTTTTTAATCAAAAAATCGACTGCCATTTGTTCGCCTTCCTTACCGAACTCGTTGTGTTTTCCCATAGAAAATTATTGAAATCGCCTCAAAATGATGTATTTCATCGAAAAAAGCAACACTTGGTCGTTAAAATCACTTCAAGATTGTAAATTCGCCAGCAGTATATCGAAAATAACCAACGCGATGTACTATCCAAAATCTTTACACGTTTAAGAATCTGCCCCCCTACGCATGAACGTTCTTAAAGCCTACAAACTGTGGAATACTTCGCTAATTGTAACACTTCTACATTGGCGCCCTTCGGAACCCCATTGGATAGGATCAGGGTGGCGCATTTGTACAGAAGACTGGGGTTCAGTGCCTCGGTAGAGACTATTGACCAAGGTGTAAACCGTACAGCGGACGCCTTAGTGGACAACCTTATCGATCAGGCAGCCAACATGCCTCCCATAGCTCCACCCGCTTGGGCAACTTGGACCAACGCCGACTATCCGGAAGATGATGACCAGGCCAGACAGCAACGACGGGAACAGCTCCAGGAATTTCGCCTTACCTATACCCAAGCCCTTCTCAACAACAATTTAAGGGATCGGCTGAGCTTTTTTTGGAGCAACCACTTTGTAACGGAAATTGACGTATACAACTGTAATCCGTTCCTGTACCACTACATTGCCTGTCTTGAGCGAAACGCCCTGGGCAATTTTAAAACCTTTGTGAGCGAAATAGGGCTTACGGACGCCATGCTCTATTATCTGGACGGTGCCTATAACAACGGAAACAATCCCAATGAGAACTACGCCCGGGAGCTATATGAGCTTTTTACCCTAGGTGAAGGAAACGGATACACGGAAGAGGATATCATTGAGACCGCCAAGGCCTTAACGGGCTATGTGGACCGCGGTGAGATAGGGTGTTCCCCTGTCGCTTTTGACGCGGAACGCTTTAATACGGAGTCCAAGACCATTCTGGGACAGACCGGCAATTGGAACTATGATGACGTTATCAATATTCTTTTTGAACAGCGTGGCCCCCAGATTGCAGAATTCATCTGTAGAAAACTATACGAATTCTTTGTACATCCCGATTCCCAGGACGAAACCGGGAACGCGCAAGTTATCATAGATGGATTGGCCCAGACATTTATGGCCAACGATTTTGAAATTGCACCCGTGCTTTCACGTTTGTTTAAAAGTGAGCACTTTTTTGATGAAAACACTATTGGTGTAATTATTAAAAGTCCCTATGATATGTACCTAAACCTATTTAAGGAAACCAGTCTGGCCTATACGGACAACGATTTGAGCGCCGTCCATAATTATACTTCCTTACTCGGACAAACCATGTTCGACCCGTTTGACGTGGCCGGTTGGCAACGGGACCGCTCCTGGATCAATACCAACTTTATTATTGGTCGGTGGCTTACAGTAGAGTCCATCCTGGAAGGCTTTTATCAGGACAGTAGCGAACAGTTTCGGGATTTTGCCCTTTCCCTTACCGGTAATGATGGCTTAACCAGTAACAATCCAGACGTAATTGCCCGTCCCATAATTGATTTTATACTGCCCAAAGGCCTCTTGGACGACGGGGAGTACGAAAAGGCCTATGCCGCCTTCCGAAGTGATGTGGATTCAACCTATTACGAAGGCGGTAACGATGAGACCTGGACTTTGGCCACTTGGATGACCGCCCCCTTCCAAGTATACCTGCTATTGCAGTACCTGGCCAGACAACCTGAATTTCAACTAAAATAAAACCTACTGCTATGTGCACTATCAATACTACACCATTTAAGGGTCTGGAACACGACGGCCACGACGATGAACACAAGACCTGGAGCAGACGCTCCTTTCTGCAAGCCTTGGGCATTGCCGGCTCCGGATCTATGATGCTGGGCGGTAATGTACTCTCGGCCTCCGCACCATCACCGCTTACCTCGGCCATTGCCGCCGCAGAAACGGACAATATATTAATCCTTATCCGACTTTCCGGAGGGAATGATGGGCTAAGCACGGTAATTCCCATAAATCAATATGATAGTTATGCCAATGCCCGCCCCAATATCTACATTCCCGAGA
>JBCCZF010000589.1:0-2461 GCA_039188035.1 Bacteroidota bacterium
CGAAAATGGATAAAAAAGGAGATTTGAAAGCGTATTTTGGTCATGAAACAAATGGAATTGTCCACTAACTTTTCCTCATACAGTAGTCCCAAACTGTCTTCTTTACCAAAATTCCGGTTTACCAGGCCTATGTTATGGATTAGGATATCCTGAAAGAATTTCCCATTTTCAGGGATTCTAAAATAATCCATGTAGTCCACCGTATCCAAATGGTTCAAGGCGATGCCCCATATTCCGGAATACAAGGCCATAAAGATGTATCTTCGAGTACGTTCCCGCTGATAATCCCCGGGGAAATGTCCCGCCTCGAACAAGATTGTTGGCGTACCCAACATCTGAAAAGTATCCCCAACACAATTGGCATTAAAGGTATCGTCATACCTGCCTACCTGTCCAGGGATATGGTGGGCGAGTGCCGCGTGCATCAAGGCAATGAGCCGCATACTCTTCCTTCGCGTCTCGTTTATAGATCGTTCCCCATCACAAGACGGTGAAAGAAAGGAAATCGTGGCGGGCTTTTCCGTGCGGCCCACATTGAATATGGTCCGTTGATCATGAAGGTTAAAGCAGTAATGCGGGGCAAAGGAAGTGTATGTATCCCGCAAGGCCTTACTTTCCGGTTGACCAAGATCTTGTGCATCCCTATTTAAATCTACCCCATTGGCGTTCACGCGGGTATAGGCCTGGGCGCCATCCGGATTCAGCATGGGAATAATCTTAAAAGTACAATTTCGAAGCATTTCCCGGGCCTGGTCGTTCCCATGTATCAGAAAATTGACCAAATCGAAAATAGCTTTGGTCGTAGTCGATTCATTTCCATGCATTTGGGACCACATCAGTATCCGTGTTTCCCCTTTGCCCAAGGTTATACAGGGAAGGGAACGCCCTTCTACGGAGAGGCCTATATTGGAAGTGTCCATGAAACGGGACA
The DNA here is from genome assembly GCA_039188035.1 of Bacteroidota bacterium. Lineage (GTDB taxonomy): Bacteria > Bacteroidota > Bacteroidia > Flavobacteriales > Flavobacteriaceae > Ulvibacterium. The sequence goes on from JBCCZF010000589.1 coordinate 932, forward strand.
ACCGACCCATAAACTCCAAAACCTGGGCATGAACCACATAACGGCCTTGTACCGTGTCCACTTTAAAGTTGGGATAATCGAAATTCTCGAATAGCATAATTCGCCCTATTGGAATCTCAAAAATACGGATATCCTACATGCCGTTCCCCTGTCCATGCCTTAAAAACATCCCGAACCTGGAAGCATTTCCAAAACACCTACCGAAATAAATTGAAGAAGCCAATCAAATTTGCCCGTTAATTCCTTATTTTGTAGCATGGGCCAAAGATTCTTTTATCCTATTGCCTTATGTGGAATTCTCTTTTCCTGTTATACCCCACAACGGGAATGCAAACGCTTTAGAGAAGGAAAATTTTCATTTACGACCACCTTGGACGGTAACGAATTGACGACCACTTTTTCAAGAAAGGGCAATATTGAAATTGCCTCTTTCAATGGCCGTGTGGATACTTCTTCGGTCCGGTGGATCAATGACTGCGAGTACGTTGTACGCAAACTTCGCCCCCGTAACAAGGCTGATGAAAAATCGGTCCACATGAAAATATTGTCCACTACAGATAATTCCTATACATTTGAATATGGCCTCGTTGGTGAGAGCCAAAAATCAAAAGGAACCGCCTTAAAAACCAACTAACCATGTTTGAAATATTTGCCAGCCCAGATGCCTGGGTGGCATTGCTTACCTTAACCTTTTTGGAGATTGTACTGGGTATAGACAATATCGTCTTTATTTCCATTGTTGCCAATAAGTTGCCCCAAGCCCTGCGAAAACGGGCCACGAATATTGGCCTGTTACTGGCCATGGTACAGCGTATAATCCTTTTGTTCGCCGTTTCGCTATTGATTGGCTTAAAAAACCCATTTTATTACATAGACACCTCCTGGCTTTCCGCGGGAATTAGCGGGCAGGCCCTGATACTCTTTTTTGGCGGACTCTTTCTCCTATATAAAAGCACCTCTGAAATCCATGAAAAAGTGGAGTTGCCCTCTCAAGACAAGGAGGAGATGGAAGCCAAGAAAATCACTAGTTTTTCCAATGCGATAGTCCAGATTGTCCTTATTGACTTCATCTTTTCCATAGATTCCATACTCACGGCCGTTGGGATGACCAATGGTCTGGGAAACGACCCTATGGATGCCTTGATCCTGATGATTATTGCCGTAATCATTTCCATAATCGTAATGATGGTATTTGCCGATCCCATCCGGGTTTTTATCAACCGCCACCCGTCCATGCAGCTTTTGGCCCTTTCCTTTCTTATATTGATCGGGTTTATGCTCATAGCCGAAGCGGCGCACCTTAGCCATACCAAAATATTTGGTCAGGAAATTGGGGCAATCCCCAAAGGATATCTCTATTTTGCGATAGCCTTTTCACTGGGTATCGAATTTCTGAACATGAAACTTCGAAAAAAAACGGGGACCGTGGAAAATAACGGGTAACGGACGAGGTACCCAACTACGAGCAACTAAAGACGTATGGATTTGGGTTTCGCATATAGGTTCCGGAAACTAGAATAGTGTTCCAAG
>JBCCZF010000590.1:0-2459 GCA_039188035.1 Bacteroidota bacterium
CAGACACCCAGGGCTTCCCTTCCCCAAATAATATCCTGTGCCTCGCCAATAAAAAGTTGATTTTCGATATCATCCAATTCATTGCCGTCCTCATCCAAATCCCCAAAAAGACTGTTTATCTTGTTCCGGTTCAGGGAAAAATTGAAACTGGTCCTCCACTGAAAGTTTTCCTTGTCGATATTCTGGGTGGTCACGGCAAACTCGATTCCTTTGTTCTCCAGTTCCCCCAAATTGGTCGTTACCTCTTCAAAACCAATGACATTGGGCAGCCTGCGATCAATGATCAGGTCGTCCGTAACATTTCTATACACGTCCAAGGCCCCCTCGATCTTGCCATCCAAAAAACTGAAGTCCAAACCGGCATTAAAAGCACGGGTACGTTCCCAACGCAGGTCCTGATTTTCCTGGGTTACATTGTTAAATGTGGGCACTTGGATCACTTGCCCATTCGCATCCACGTTGAGGAAGTTCCCCGCATCCAACCGGGAGAGGGACGCAAAATTACCAATGTTCCGATTTCCATTCTCCCCATAACTCAAACGCAACTTCAAAAAGTTCACGAAACCGGAATTGAAGAAGCTCTCCTCAGAGACGACCCAGGCTCCCGAAACCGAAGGGAAATAGGCCCGTTTATTTCCTGCCCCAAAGGCGGAAAACCCATCCCGTCGCATAACGAAGTTAAGCAGGTAGCGGGAATCATAGTTGTAGCTCAAACGGGTCATGTAGGCGTCTCCGGTAGTGGTGACGTCCTCACTTTCCACCGTTTGTATGGTACCGCGTTCCAAGGCACTAAAGCCCAGGGCATCACTTGGCTCAAAGGTATTGGCCTTTGAAATTGTCCTATAGCTCTGGAATTTTTCGGCATACAACAAAAAAGTAAAATCAAAAGTGTGTTTATCAATGGTCTTGTTCCAGCGCAGGATATTATCCAACTGCCACTCATTGATTTTGCGATTATCCCTTTCCGCGGAGCCTACCAAGTTTGCCGGACTGGCCTGGGAATAGAAATCATAGTACTCCAAAAACTCCAAACGATTCACATACCCCAACTCATAGGAGAACCCTAGGGGCAATTTCACCTTGGCATATATCCGGGAATTAAACGTATGATTTTCGGTGAGCCTGTCCGAAAAGGTCCTTCGCAAAAAGGCATTTACCGCTCCGGCCCCATTATCGTCCTGGGGACTTAACCGAATGTTCCCTTCAGCATCAAACTCCGACCCCCATGGGGAAGATCGTATGATCTGGAGTCTCTGTGCCGGAATGGATCCATTTTTACCCGCATTTCCAGGAAATTAATCGGTTTTTGCAAATTGTCCGTTCATCCCCACGGTGAGCCAATCATTGATTTTGGCATCCAGGTTTAATCGGGAACGGATGGCCTCGAACTCTTCGCCTACGGTAATGCCCTCGTTGTCCTGGCGACCCACCGACCAAAAGTAGTTTAATCCACCCTTTCTTCCTGAAATACTGGTGTTGAAATCATTTCTAAATCCCGTTTGGTTGATCCGTTCGTACCAATCGATGCTATTGCCATCCAAATAGTTCTGCACCTCAACATCCTGAAAACCGATGCGGTTGAGCCATACCCGTTCCGGATTGCCTTGTCCTCCGTCATAGGCCAACCACTGGTCCAGGGAGAGCCCGTCCGGTAGGTTATTGGGGTCATCAAAAAATCCTGGGTTCTCCGCGGCCAAATTGCCCCGGCTACTTTTAAACACTTCCACGCGCCAATCCGCATATTCACTAGCACTGTATGGCCGCTCCCCGGAGGCATCCTGGGCAAAACCTACGCTGGTGTTAATGGTTATGGTGGGTTTCTCCGAGGTGCCTCTTTTGGTGGTAATCAAGATAACCCCGTTGGCACCTCTTGCCCCATATACCGCCGCGGAGCTAGCATCCTTTAACACGTCCAGTTTATCGATATCCTGAGGGGCAATATCGGCCAAACTCCCATTGAATATAAAACCGTCCACCACGATCAAAGGAGAGGCGTCTGCATTGATACTGTTGTTTCCCCGAATCCGGATGTTGCTCACCCCACTGGGTGAGGTAGCATTCCCTATGGAGACCCCTGCGATATTGCCACGAAGCACATCGGTAACGGAGTTTGTTGACTGGTGGGAAACCGCTGCGGCATCTAATTGGGCCACCGCCCCGGTGAGGTCCTTTTTTCGTACCGCCCCATACCCTACAACCACTACTTCGTCCAAGGTAGAAGCCGTAGCGGCCAAAGTAGCATTAATCGTGAGATTGCCACCAACCGCTATCTCCTGTGTCTCAAAACCAATATAGGTAAAGACCAAGGTGGCATTGGCATTGGCAACATCAATGGAATATGCCCCGTCAAAGTCCGTGGAAACACCATTCGTAGTTCCTTTTTCTACAACGGCGGCACCCGGTAAGGGCAGCCCGTCCTCATCTACCACGGCCCCAGTAACGGTAAACCCGTCCTGCCC
>JBCCZF010000591.1:0-2445 GCA_039188035.1 Bacteroidota bacterium
ATACAAAGACACCCATCCCCTACTCTGGGACGTTTCCGTAGCAGGGCATATTGGCTCGGGCGAGACACCCAAGGCCTCGGCGGTCCGGGAAGTCCAGGAAGAAATTGGACTTGGTATTGCCAAAGTTGACCTGGAGAAAATCGGGTATTTTAAATCGGTACACCAGCATGGGGCAAATCTAATCGATTGTGAATACCACCATACGTTTCTGTGCGCGTTGAAAACGCCCCTCGAAAGTCTTAAAAAACAGGAGAGCGAGGTCGAGGAACTTAAGCTGATTTCTTTTGCACAGTTTCAGGAGGACGTCATTGAACGGAAAAATGCCAAAATGTATGTACCCCATAATCCTTTTTACTACCAGAGTATTTGGGAGGAACTTCAAAAAAGAATTTAAAGCGCCCGTATAAAAGGTTCGAGGTCGTCCAGGGAATAGCTGGTTTGATTTCCACTTTCCATATGCTTTACCACATAAGCATTTTTGGACAGTTCCTCTTCCCCGATCAGAATTACATAGGGTACTTTTTCACTGTTGGCATATTTAAACTGTTTTTGGATTTTGGCAGAGCTCGGGTATATATCCGCCCGAATACCGTTTCGGCGCAGTTGCCCTACCAGTTGAAGACCGGCAAGAACTTCCTTTTCCCCAAAATTTAGGCAAAGTACCTGCAAGGTCTGTCCCAGGGCCTTGGGAAACAGTCCCAGCTCTTCCAAGACCAGATAAATACGGTCCAAGCCAAAGGATATGCCTACCCCACTCACCTCCTTTAGGCCAAAGACCCCGGTAAGGTCGTCATAGCGGCCGCCCCCACCAATGGAACCCATTTGTACCCCTTCCGGGGCGGCCACTTCCAATATGGCTCCAGTATAATAATTAAGCCCCCTGGCCAGGGTAACGTCCAGGGATAACTCGGCCGATTGCAATCCGAGTTGCCCAATAGTGTCCAGGATAAACTCCAGTTCCCCTACCCCGGCCTTCCCTTGTTCCGAGGTTCCTAAAAATTCCTTCAGAATCTCCAATTGCTCCTTGGCATTTCCCGTTAATTCGAATAAGGGCGCCGCTTTTTGTATAGCTGCTTCGGAAATACCTTTGGCCCCCATTTCCGCTTCCACGGCCGGCCGGCCTATTTTATCCAGTTTATCCAAGGCTACGGTAAAATCCACCAAACGTTCCTTGGCCCCGATTACCTCGGCAATCCCGGCCAATATTTTCCGGTTGTTCAATTTTATTCGGACGCCGGTCAAGCCCAAATCCGTAAAAACGGCATCGTAGAGTTGGATCAATTCGATTTCCTGTATTAGGGAATTGGCTCCCACGATATCCGCATCGCATTGATAAAACTCCCGAAACCGCCCTTTCTGGGGGCGATCCGCCCGCCAAACGGGTTGTATCTGATAGCGTTTAAAAGGAAAATTCAGCGTGTTCCGATGCATTACCACATAACGGGCAAAAGGCACGGTAAGGTCGTAACGAAGCGCTTTTTCAGAAATCTTTGGGGTAAACTTACCCGAATCCCGCGTGCCATAGGTAGCCTCATCTACCTTACCCATATAATCCCCGGAGTTCAATATCTTAAAGATCAACCGGTCCCCTTCTTCGCCATACTTGCCCAAAAGCGTGCCTAAATTCTCAAAGGAGGGTGTTTCAATGGGTTGGAAACCATAGGTTCGGAAATGCTCCTTTATGCTATCGATAATATAGTTCCGCCGGTTTACCTCTATGGGCGAAAAATCCCGGGTTCCCTTGGGTATGCTGGGTTTTTGTGCCATTTTTTTGATTAAGCTGCAAATATAAACGTATTCATCCCCTCCGTCAAGGACTTCGCTCCTTCCATCTTCCCTTTCCACAGGGGAGCCCTTAGTTAATGATTTCATCAAACCACCGATACAATTCCCCTTTGGTAATGACGGCCCCTTGTTGAATGAGGTTAAACTTATCCAGGTTCTTATCGCTGCCGTACGCCTTCGCCGCGGTTAAATATTCCACAAAATCCGATTGCCAATTCTTTTTGAACCAGGCAAATCCCATTTTGGTCGTAAGGTCTATCTCCGGATTTAGGACCTTTACGGAAATCAACCGCATTTCCTTTTCCGTACAAAGGAAGAGATGCATGTGCTGTGCCGAGACATTTTCTAGATAGCCCACCTTGGCCAATACCCCTTCCCAAATAAGATCGCTAAACACGTCCAGTTCTTCCTCGGCCGCTTGGGGCTTTTCCCTTTTTAGGGTTTTCCATTCCGCTGCACTAATGGATTGGGTGGCTAGAAAATTGATGAATTCCGGATGCAGTTCTTCCAACTGTTGCTTGGTAAGTCGTGTGTATTTCATGGGTTTAAGTCCGTTCTTGCCTACAAAGCCCTATAAACGGGTTTCATGGCATAAAAATAAAACAAGGCCAAAGGTAAGGGGCCTTGTTCTCCACTAAGCATTCCATAGACGTTTTGTCA
>JBCCZF010000592.1:0-2439 GCA_039188035.1 Bacteroidota bacterium
CTTTTGGGAAATGATGCAGGAGTATGCAAAGTGGTATTGGAAACCTCTTTTTTTTATAGGTTTGGGTTTAGGACTACTTACCAAAGGCCCCATAACCGCACTGCTTGCCCTACCTCCCATCGTATTCTGGGTTTTATTCCATGGAAAAGCGGTAACGACCCTAAAACGAATGCCCTTATTATTTGGAGCAATACTTACATTGGGAATTGCTCTGCCCTGGTATGCCGCTGCAGAAAGGAATACCCCCGGTTTTCTTGATTATTTTTTCATAGGGGAACATTTCAAACGTTTTTTCGATTCCGAATGGGCCGGGGACAAATACGGTTTTCCCAAATCACAACCTTTAGGTGCCATCTGGTGGTTTCTAATTGTATTTGCACTCCCCTGGATTCTGTTCGTTCTGGGCAAGCTTTGGAAGGAACATAAAAGAATCCGTAAAAACGAATGGGTTCTTTTTTTGGTCTTTTGGCTGTTATGGACTCCACTATTTTTTACATTTTCCAAGAGTCTGATCCACCCGTATATTATGCCGGTAACTACCCCCATAGCCCTATTGGCCACATATTGGTTCTCTACCTTAAAACGGAAAGGTATAGTGGTAAAAACTACCCTAAGCCTTACCTTCTTAGTGTCTATTGTAGTCCTAATGGCAACGCATCTTGGCTATACGGCTTACTATGCCCCAACGGACAAGTACTTGATTCAAGAACATACATGGCATGGCGATGTGATTTATCATCTCCATTCCAAAAGCTATTCCAGTCAGTTTTACTCGAAGGGCAGGATTCGGAGTGTTCCGTTAAGCGACTTGAATGAAAAAATCCACAATGATCAGGAGGCCTTTAAGATTATCATCACCCATGGACAAATGGGAAATCTTCCTGAAAAAGTACAAAACAAGTTACAATTGCTGGGCCAAAACAATAGAAAGGGGATTTATGGTTTCAAGGGAAGATTCCCCTAGCCACAGAGGCCTATGCATCCATATAAGGTTAGCGTTCTTTGCGCTTTGGCCATATCCTCTTGAACCGATTAACCCAAAAATAAAATGTATGTTAGCTATCCCAATGGTATTTCCCGGCGTACTTTTTTTTGATAGCCTTTAGGAAAATCCTTAAATTCCGATACCCTTGCCCTTCTAATCCAAGCGGTTAATTTCGATGATGCTATGGGTATTGCCCGTGTCCGTAAAGGACGTCCCATTGGTGGCTAGGAATAGCCGACCATCCGGTGCCATAGCCAAGTCGCGTATTCTTCCGAATGCCCCTTCAAAGTAGCGTTGCCGTTCAACAACCTGAGTCCCATCACCGTTAAGGGTAATGGCAAAAAGGGTCTGTTCGCGTAAACTGGCCATAAGCAACCTATTGCTCCATTCAGGTATTCGATCGCTGGTGTATAGCATAAGGTCCGATGGTGCAATGGTCGGTGTCCAATCCGTTATGGATTCCACCACTGGGGTGTTTTCCGCAAAGGCCATTTCATCCAAAGTATTTATGGTTCCCAGTACATGGGGCCAACCATAATTGCCCCCGGCCTGGATGATGTTTATCTCATCATCGGTGCTTGGTCCGTGCTCTGAGCTATACAGCATCCCATTGGGATGTAACATAAGCCCCTGCGGATTGCGATGGCCAAGCGTATAGATATAACTGTTCGGGTCCGGATTGTCCGAAGGAATACTCCCATCCAGGTTCAATCGCAGTAACTTACCGCCCAAGGAGTTGCGATCCTGGGAAAGACGGGTATCCCCGGCATCGCCCGTAGTCATAAGGATATGGTTGGCCGTATCAATGATGATCCGGGAACCACTGTGCCTACTACCTGCCGGGATATTGTCCAACAGCACGGTCGCGTCGCCCAAACTTCCATTGGCATAGGAAAAGCGTACCAAACGCTCATTAAAAGTGGTCCCGTCCCTATAGGTATAGACCAAGTATACCCACGGGTTGTTGGAAAAATCCGGATGGAGGGCCATACCCAAAAGGCCACTTTCACCACTTTGCTCTATGATCCCGCTAAAATCTGCGACTACGGACTGTTCCCCAGTGTCCGGATCGATACGACTTAGCCGGCCTCCGCGTTCCGTAACCCAAAGCAAATTATCGGGGCCCCAAAGCATTTCCCAGGGAACGCTTAAATTCCCTATCACCTCCCTGGTTGCCGGGGCCGTATTGGAATCCAAATCACCACTCCCCTCGCCTGTTCCCATATCCAGGACCCCATCATCACCGGAACAGGCGAGGAAAAGGATCCATGCAAGCCATACCACACTTTTTTTTGTCCAATTTTCTTTCATAGCATTTTTTATCGAGTTCCTCTATTGTATTGGGTTGGCAACATAGTAAGGGCCAAGCGCCAAAATGGGGGATATCCCTTTTATGTGCTTTCCCTGATATAAATTTAAGGTATGTAGAACAATTTATATAAATAGGAAACGAC
>JBCCZF010000593.1:0-2438 GCA_039188035.1 Bacteroidota bacterium
GCGGGCTGCTACCTGTCTCGCCGGCAAGGCGGGTGCAGCTCAAAAAAACCTTCATTTGGGTACAAGACCTGAAAGTTTCGCTTAAACAAAACAACTCGGTAAGCGTTCATTCTATTACAATATACCGCCAAATGACCTAATGGATTTTACTATTTAACCATAAGCTAACGATACTTTTTAGATAGAATCATAATATTGACCTTATTGACGTGATGGAAGTATTTTGCCATATTCGGTCTTCTTTTCTTTTGTGCACAGCATTCTTTGTTTGGGCTTGCTCTGAATCGGGCAATGTAAGGACCAAAGAACAGCAGTCCATGTTAACGCTGCACGCTCCCGAGTCTACCGGGATTCATTTTTCAAACACCTTATATCCAAGTACGGAACTTAATGTTATCACTTTTGAATATTTCTATAATGGGGCAGGAGTGGCTATAGGGGATATCAATAAGGACGGGCTTCAAGACCTCTATTTTTCCGGGAATATGGTTCCTGGCAGACTTTATGTGAACAAGGGCAACTTCTCCTTTGAGGATGTTACAAAGGCGTCCGGAATCGATACAACCGGAAAATGGGGAACGGGTGTGGCCATGGTAGATATCAATGCGGATGGATTTTTAGACCTATATCTTTGCTTTTCCGGCCCCTACGGCCCAGAGCAGCGAAAGAATCAGCTGTACATCAATAACGGTAACTCAACCTTTACCGAAATGGCTGAAAAATATGGTCTGGACGACGATTCCCATACCACTCAGGCTGCTTTCTTGGACTATGATTTGGATGGTGATCTGGATTTGTATCTACTCAATAATATGACCGATAGAACAGGACCCAATGTCATCCGACCCAAGCGGAACAATGGTGAAATGATCAATACCGACAAACTCTACAGAAACGATGGAAACCGTTTTACGGATGTATCGGAAGAAGCGGGTATCCGTAAAGAGGGCTATGGCCTTGGAATCGCCATTGGGGATATTGATCAGGATGGATACCCCGATATCTACGTATCCAACGATTACTTGTCCAACGACTTGCTTTACCTGAACAACGGAAATGGTACGTTTACGGACAGGGCAGAGGAGTTTCTAAAGCATACCAGCTATTCCTCAATGGGTTGTGATATGGCCGATTACAATAATGATGGCCTTTTGGATATCGTAGCCTTGGACATGTTGCCTCCGGACCAGAGGCGAAGAATGGAAATGATCGGTTCTATAAACCACAAAAGATTTCAATCGGAACTGGATAATGGCTATGCCCCGCAATTTATGAGAAATTCGCTACAGCTAAATCGGGGCAAACTTTCCGGCGGGCAGCTCCCATTTTCGGAAATAGGACAATATGCCGGTATTGAGAGCACTGATTGGAGCTGGAGTCCCATTCTCGCGGATATGGACAATGACGGTTTAAAAGATCTGTTGGTGACCAACGGCTACCCTAAGGACATTACCAATTTGGATTTTGCGTCGTATAAGGCCAATTCCATTATGAAAGGATTCTTTAACAATGCCGTTCTGGCCGATTTGGTAAAGGAAATGGAGAAAACTACCGGGGCCTATCTACCCAATTTTGGATATAAAAATCTGGGGAACCTTGCTTTTGGGAATGTGTCCCGGGAGTGGGGATTTACGCAGAACAGTTTCTCCCATGGCGCTGCCATTGCAGATTTGGACAACGACGGCGACCTGGATTATGTTGTTAACAACTCGTATGATTCGATATTTATTTATGAAAACACCCTGCCTAAGACCGCCCAACATAATTATTTGCGATTAAAGTTCAAAGGTGCCTCCTTAAATCCGGAAGGTTGGGGAACCAAAATATGGATGTATCAAGATACGCTGGTCCAATATCAAGAGTACTATCCAGTGCGCGGTTATCAGTCGACCATGGAACCCTTTGTGCATTTTGGTCTAGGGGGGAGAAAAGTGGATTCCGTTGTGGTAGAATGGTCGGATAGAGTCACGCATATTTTACACGAACCGGATTCCGACCAAGTGCTGACTCTCGGGTACCCTACATCTGATACAGATGTGTACAAGGAATCTAAAACTAGGACGCCAACCCTTTTTGAGGAAGTGGCTTTAGTGGATTTTAAACATGCTGAAACCTATTTTTCCGATTTTGAGCAGTTGCCCCTACTCCTGCAGGGTTATGCTCAGAGTGGACCCGGCCTATGTGTATGGGACGTGAACGGTGATGGGCACGACGATTTCTATATTGGAGGGGCAAGAGGACAGGCGGGTGCCCTTTTTAAGGGTCTAGGTGACGGGCGGTTCAAGAGATTACCCCTGGATTTAGATACCGAAAGTGAAGATTTGGACGCTGTTTTTTTTGATGCCGACAATGACGGAGATAAGGATCTTTATGTGTGTAGTGGAAGCACGGAATTTCCCAGTGGGTCCGATTACTATACGGATAGACTCTACACGAAC
>JBCCZF010000594.1:0-2438 GCA_039188035.1 Bacteroidota bacterium
ATAAAAACACTACATCCTTCCCTTACACCCAATGACCTTAAATTGTGCGCGTATCTGCGATTAAATTTGGCTTCCAAAGAGATTGCCGGGCTATTGAACATTTCTCCCCGCAGCGTCGAAATCAAACGATATAGGTTGCGAAAAAAGCTCAATTTAAGCCAAGGGGACAAGCTTGTGGACTACATTCTAGCTGTATAGGTGACCAGGAAACACTACAAAAGGGGCTAAACACCTCAACAAAACCTATACAGCTACCCTCCTGAATGGAATGTTACCCCAATTATCTACTATTTTAACATTTATCCAGAAACCCGAATACTACACAGGTTCAAGAGCCCTAGAGTAACAATTTGATATAAAAAACATAAAAAAATTGCGATGTATGTTTTTTGTAGGGGTGTTTTTTATGGAAATAACAGGTATTGCCCTTAGGTTTATCGTCCAAAAAAACGCTCATATGAAAATGCTCCTAAAAAAGCCGTTGATCCTTGCCGTTTTTCTAGTATCGTCTTATGTCTTGGGACAAACGGATCACGTGCATGTAGTGAAGAACGCCGAGGGTTCAAAACTCGTCGTGAACGGCAAGGATTTTATGATAAACGGGATGAACTGGGACTATATCCCTATCGGCACCAATACAGTTAACGCCGCCTTTTGGAAAAAACCGGACGATATTATTAAAGCAGGACTTGACCGGGAAATGTCCCTGTTAAAGAACATGGGGGTCAATGTTATACGCCAGTATACCGGGGTTCCTGCCAAATGGATCAAATACATCTACGAGAATTACGGAATCTACACTATGTTGAACCATTCTTTTGGTCGGTATGGCTTGACCCTAGATGGTGTTTGGACACCCGTAACCATATACGACGATCCTAAGACGCAAGAACATTTAATGTCCGAGATGAAGGCCTTGGTAGAAGGATACAAGAACACGCCGGGGCTCCTCATGTATTTATTGGGAAACGAAAACAACTACGGTCTATTCTGGGCCGGGGCGGAAACTGAGGATTTTCCAGACGATGAGAAAAGAATACAGTTCATTGGGGAAAGCAGGGGCCGGCCCATGTACCGCTTAATGAACGAAGCAGCGAAGAAAATGAAGGCTATGGATGGCTCCCATCCGGTGGCCATTTGCAACGGTGATGTGCTTTTTATTGACATCATTGCCGAAGAATGTAAAGATGTGGACATCTACGGAACCAATACCTATAGAGGGGTCTCTTTTGGCGACATGTTCCAAGTGGTGAAGGACAAACTGGACATGCCCATTATGTTTACCGAATTTGGGGCGGATGCTTTTAACGCCATAGAGAATAAGGAAGACCAATATTCCCAGGCCTATTATATGGTGGGCAATTGGAAGGAAATCTACGAGAACGCCGCAGGATTAGGAAAAGTGGGCAATTCCATTGGAGGGTACACTTTTCAGTTTAGTGACGGATGGTGGAAGTTTGGTTTTGATGACCGGAAAAATGCGGATGTACACGACAATAACGCCTCATGGTCCAATGGGGGGTATGCCCGTGACCTGGCGGCTCCCGGGGCCAACAATATGAATGAAGAATGGTTTGGCATAACGGCCAAGGGAGCTACCGATCCCAGGGGGCTTTACGAGCTTTACCCAAGGGCGGCCTATTACGCCTTAAAGAAAGCACACCGACTGGATCCCTATGCGCCGGGGGTTACCTTAGAATTTGTGGAAGATTATTTTGATGGAATCGAATTAATGGAAGCGGTTCTCAAGGCACGGGGCGATAAGGCAGCCTTGGCCGGGGAAAGCAGCAAATTACTACGTATTAGCAACCTACAGGCCAAATTCGCCACCTTTAGCACCGGCGGTAGCCTAATTACCACTCCCGATAATCCCGACCTCGACGATCCCAATACTTTCCCCAACCAATTGGGCTTTGACCATATGCAGTCCTATTTCTTTGGGGTTGAAGGCAACCCTACCTCCAATATGAGAGCCGAGGTAAACTTTAATGTGGTGGGCAACGTGGCCGAAAACCCGATCAACGAGATTTTTTACGAAACCAATTCCCGTCCAGTGGACGTCATAACCGAAAATGGGGATATCGTCGCCTCCGATGTAAATAGGATTCGGGTATACCAAGCCGAATTTGAGTGGAACGCCAAAGATTTTGATATCAGGGGCTTCTATCGAACGGGACACTACCACTGGGGGTATGAAGGCGATTTCTTTGGTTTTTATCCTGAAGCCAACTATGGCCCTAACCTGGATATATACAACGGCGAGATATTGGGGGCGGAAATTGATGCCAAAGGTGCCCTAAAAGGATTAAAGGCAGCCATTGGGCCACAACTCTGGTGGGGCGCCAACCCTACTATGCTCTTCAAGTACAATAGGCATGTTGGGAAATTCGATGTAACCGGTATTTACCAAAGGGATTTTGAGACCAATGTGGTTTTGG
>JBCCZF010000595.1:0-2437 GCA_039188035.1 Bacteroidota bacterium
CAGTTTCATAACATTATGGGAAAAATCAATGAAAGCAAAAGGGCCTATACCTTAAAAAAGGAGTCTACAAACTCGTATTTATGGAACACTTGCAAATCCTCTATACCTTCCCCCACACCAATGTATTTCACCGGGATCTGGAACTGATCGGAAATACCAATAACCACGCCGCCCTTGGCGGTACCATCCAATTTGGTCACGGCCAGGGCGTTTACCTCTGTGGCCTTGGTAAACTGTTTTGCTTGTTCAAAGGCATTCTGTCCCGTAGAGCCATCCAATACCAGGAGGACTTCGTGGGGCGTTTCCGGTACCACCTTCTGCATAACCTTTTTTACTTTGGTCAACTCATTCATTAGGTTGACCTTATTGTGCAAACGGCCGGCCGTGTCCACTATGACCACGTCTGCTTCTTGGGAAACCGCGGAACTCAAGGTATCAAAAGCCACAGAAGCTGGATCACTCCCCATTTTTTGTTTCACAATGGGTACTTCCACCCGATCTGCCCAAACCTGCAACTGATCGATGGCGGCGGCACGGAAGGTATCGGCCGCTCCCAAAACTACCTTTAGCCCCTGTTTCTTAAACTGATGGGCCAGTTTTCCAATGGTAGTGGTCTTCCCCACTCCATTTACGCCAACTACCATGATAACATAGGGTTTGCCAACCTCTGGTATGCTATAATCCGTTTCTTCACCAGTATTGGTCTCGGATAAAAGCCCTGCAATCTCTTCCCGGAGTATGTTGTTTAATTCATCCGTTCCCATATACTTATCCCGGGCCACCCGAGCCTCAATGCGCTCAATAATCTTTAAGGTGGTCTCAACCCCAACATCCGAAGTTACCAATACTTCCTCCAGATCGTCCAATACATCATCATCTACCTTGGATTTACCGGCCACGGCCTTACCCAACTTGGCAAAAAAACTAGTCTTGGACTTTTCTAGGCCCTTGTCCAGGGTTTCCTTTTTCTTCGAGGAGAATATGTTCTTGAACAAGCTCATTTTCCAATTGTTAGTAGAAATTCAAAGATAGAAAAGTAAAGGGATCTTTTTGATGCTCCCTCCCGCTACATCCTACAAATTCCGGACGGTTTCGGAAATGCGAATTTCAATACGCTTCTTTTGCTCTTTTTGTCCTTTAAAACCTGGTGATGGAACAAAAAAAGCCACCTTTTTCCAAAGGTGGCCTTCAAAAACTCTTTCGGGAAATTTCTAGCTCTTATTTAGCCAATCGTTCACCATTTCCGGTGGCATTACGGATTCCACAAAGGTGTAGGCTCCCGTTTTGGGCGATTTCACCATTTTAATGGCCTTAGTCAATCGTTTTGAACTGGACTGTAATGTTGCTACCGTCTTCTTTGCCATCTGTCTATTCTTTTAGGGGGTTTCCTTTAATGATACGAATTCCCGTTTATTTTATTTCCTTGTGTACGGTTACCCTTCTAAGTATTGGATTGTACTTTTTTATCTCCAAACGCCCAGGTGTATTTTTCTTGTTCTTGGTGGTGATATATCTGGAAGTTCCAGGAACTCCGGAATCCTTGTGCTCTGTACATTCCAAAATCACTTGTACCCTATTCCCTTTTTTAGCCATCCGTACCTTATTTTATAAGTCCCTGTGCCCTGGCCTCCTTCAATACTGCGGAAACCCCTTTTTTATTTATAGTCTTCAATGCCTTCGCCGAAACCTTTAAGGTAACCCAACGGTCCTCTTCTGGAATGTAAAACCTTTTTTTGGAGAGATTTACATTGAACCTTCGTTTTGTTTTATTTATGGAAAAGGAAACATTGTTCCCGAACATGGCCCGCTTTCCCGTTACCTGACAAACTTTGGACATTGCGCTTATTTTTCTTTAAACAGGGTGCAAATTTATATCATTTTTATGGGACGCACAAAATTTAGTTCAGATTTTTAGAATTTCTTTCTGAAGCATCTCAAGTGCCTTATGTACAGACTTTTGCACGATTCGCTCCCTATGATTTCCCATCTTGAATTGCTGGGCAAAAACACCATTTGGGGAGGCTATTGCCAAAAAAACCGTTCCAATATTGGCATCGGAATCCCCTTTTTTTGGTCCGGCATTACCCGTGGTAGCTATGGCCATATCGGCATTTAAAAGGGTTCTTACATTTTGAGCCATGGTTTTGGCGACCTCGGCAGAGACCACGGAATGGATCCTTATAAGGGCTTTGGGCACGTTAAGCACATTTGCCTTGGCCTCCGTGGCATAACTGACCACACTGCCCTTAAAATAGGCCGAAGCACCGGGAATAGTTGTTATTTGCTGCGCAATTTTGCCCCCTGTAAAGCTCTCAGCGGTAGAGAGGGTAAGATTCCTGGAGCTAAGGAGTTTGCCCACGGCCTGCTCCAAGGTTTCCTCCTCTTCCATACCATAGAGAATATCCTTGATCAGCGGGTGGAGTTTTTGCCACTGGAC
>JBCCZF010000596.1:0-2437 GCA_039188035.1 Bacteroidota bacterium
ATTTAAAAGATAACCAATCTTATATCTTCCAAAGGGACCGTAGCTTTTCAAACATACGGCCTTGATGAAAAACGAAACAAAAAATCAAGATGGGCCGAGGAAATTGCTGCGCACCACCGCCTCTCGGGCCTACATGCGTTGCAGCCGCCCTATCTCGCCCATAGCTTCGCTATGTCGGGCACCGCACTTCCGGCTTTTCGCTCTCTATTTCTGCGCCCCATCGATCCGTTCAAAGAAACATGTTAATACTTGAAAAAGGATTTTTCCCTGTCTGAACTAGTAGTGGTTTTGGGCTTAAACAAACATTCTACTAAGTTCAAAATCAAACATCTATAATTTTTTGGCAAAAGGGCTTTTTTGAAGGGATTCGCTTAGGTAAGATCGATTCGCTTTATCGCGGTTACCGCCAAAAGAAAGGCCATAAAAAGTAGCCCCGCTGCCACCACGTACGGTGCTCCGGGAAAGTAGACCGCGGCCTCCGGCCGAATAAAGTAATAGAACACGGGAGAAAACAAAAGCTGGCCCACAATGGCGGTAATGCTTACCAGGCCGGTAATGGCCCCCTGCAAATTGCCCTGTTCCTTTTCCGAGACCTGGTTGGAGATAATACCCTGTACCGTAGGCCCGGCCACCCCGCCTAGGGCATAGGGCACCAAAAAGGCATACAACATCCAAGGTTCCTTGGCCAGGGCAAAAAGGAACATGCCCAGGGTCCAGAGCAAAAACCCGTAGATGACCACCTTTTGTTTGCCCAGCCATTTTACCGCAGCACTGATAAGGGTGCCCTGTACCAGGGCCACCAGGAAGCCCACCACCATAAGGGAAATGCCAATGGCCCGGGGACTCCAATCATACCGCTCTATGCCGTAGTAGGACCAGGTGGCAGGCAGGGCCTGCCCCGCCAAGTTGGCCAAAAAGAAGGCGGCTATGAGCAACAGTACGCCCCTGTAGTTCCGCAAACTGGCCAAGGCCATGCCCGGAATCATTTTTAAGGGGTTTATGCGCCGTCGATTCTCCGGTTTTAAGGATTCCGGTACAACAAGCCACCCAAAAAGGAAATTGGCAAAGGTGAGGCCTGCAGCGATGTAAAAGGGCAATCGGATGTCCACCTGCCCGAAAAAACCCCCTATCCCAGGCCCAATGATAAAGCCCAGACCAAAAGCGGCCCCGATCAGGCCAAAATTCTTGGCCTTGTCCTCCTTGGTGCTCAAATCGGCAATATAGGCGGAGGCCACGGTAAAGCTGGCTCCGGTAATCCCGGCCAAAAACCGTCCTAAAAACAGCCACATTAAGGTAGGGGCCCAGGCGTGGATAAGGTAGTCGATACTCAATCCCAACAGAGCCAACAAAAGAATGGGCTTGCGACCGTATTGATCGGATATCTCGCCCAGTACCGGTGAAAACAGAAATTGCATGCCCGCAAAGGCCGTGGTAAGCCACATGCCATAGATTACGGCCCTATCTACCCCCTCGCCCGTTAACTCCATGATCAGGTCCGGGATTATGGGGATAATGATACCGATGCCGATAACATCGACCAGTACGGTAATAAAGATAAAAAGGAGGGCGGTTTTTTTGGATTTCATGGAAGTGAACTCGTCTTGACTTTTTCAAATGGCGAAAAAAGTTCAGCGGCAAAAATCGGGGAAAAAAGGTTTCCAACTTCATCTTTTCCTGAAAAAAATAACAGCACTACCAGCGCTTGGATTCCAAGATTACGGTTTCCCGTAAAAGAAGGAGGCCAAAAAGCGTATTATTGTATGCTTAACACAACCCAACTTTATCGATATGAAAAACTACCTTCTTTGCCAAACCTTTCTGTTTACCCTTTGCACCAACTTTCTTTTTTCACAGGATTTTGACACCCAACTGGAGAAATTGGCCGAGGGATTGTCCCAACGGATCAGCTCCAAAGGCAAGACCAAAGTGGCCGTCTGGGGTTTCTTTACCGAAAATGGGGAGCGCACGGCCCTAGGGAATTACCTGACCGAGGATTTTTCGGTGTACATCACCAACTTTGGGGATAACTTTGAAGTCATTGATCGCAACCATTTGGACGTGCTGCTCAAGGAGCACCAATTGAATGCCGAAGGGTATATTGATGAGAATACCGCCAAGGAATTGGGGAAAATCGTGGCCGTGGATGCCATTATCACGGGTACCTATTCCGTGCTGAACACCAATATTAAAGTGCGGGCCAAGGCGCTGGACACCGAGACCGCCCTACAGTTTGCAGCCAATATGGGGAATTTGCCGCTCAATGAAAATATTGCCTCCTATTTAGGGGTAAGTGTGAACGGGGGCAATTCCACCAATAGGGGCTTTAATACCCCTTTAAGTTCCAATGAGACCATCAATAATCCGGATACCGTTGACCCAGCTTGTAAAAAGAACAGAACAGGGGATTTTTGTTTTTCCAACTCCTCAAATGAAAAAA
>JBCCZF010000597.1:0-2424 GCA_039188035.1 Bacteroidota bacterium
AAACAGGCTCTAAACATAGCCCCATGAAAATTACTATTATCTCGGATATCCACGACCATGTGGAAAATCTCCAAAAGGCCTTAACTCTGGAAGCGCTTCAACAGACGGACGTGCTCTTGTGCTGTGGGGACTTGTGCTCTCCCTTTA
Source organism: Bacteroidota bacterium (assembly GCA_039188035.1). Lineage (GTDB taxonomy): Bacteria > Bacteroidota > Bacteroidia > Flavobacteriales > Flavobacteriaceae > Ulvibacterium. The sequence continues at coordinate 148 of JBCCZF010000597.1, forward strand.
TGATCAAGCTCTTGGCCCAGGGGTATTCCCGGCCCATCCATACCGTTTTGGGCAATAATGATGGGGATTTGGCAGCCTTTATCCAAATATCCCGGGCATTTCCCCATTTCCATATGCATGGGGAGTATTTTCGGGACGATGTGGACGGACTTACCCTTGCAATGAACCATTATCCCGAAAAAGCCAGGGCCTTGGCCCAAACCCAGAAGTATGACGTGGTCTGTTATGGCCACAACCATACACTGTCCACGGATGAGGCCTTTGGCCATAGCCTTTGCATAAATCCAGGAACCCTTATGGGTTTTCATGGTGGCAACCTCGGCAAAACCCCGGCTACCTTCTTGATTTTGGACACTGGAACCTTGAAAACAGCGGTTTTCACCCTTTAAGCCGGTCCATCCAAGTTCCCCATCCCAAATGCACGGAGTCCCGTCATCACCTAAGGATATGGATTGCCCTAGCTTTTCCCTTCACACGCTATTCCTATGATTTTTTCCATACATGGCCCATAAACCCAGGACGGGGCCTAGGGCCAAAAGCATATACACTGTATTGGAGCTCGTAATTTGACGTGCTGCCCCCAAAAATTGGATACTCAGAATTGTTACGGCAAAACCTATGCTGTTTACCATGGTAAGTGCCGTGCCCTTTATCTTTGGAAGAGCGTTCCGGGCCACCAAAGTGGAAAAAAGCGGGGAGTCCGCTATTACCACCATACCCCAAAAAAGGAGAAAGCCAATGAATACAGTTGCGGATGGCTGTAAAAATAGCAAAGGGGAGACCAGACAACAAATGCAGGAAAGCAACAAAGCTGTAAAAGCCGTCCTTTTTGCCCCCATATACTGGGAAAGGTAGCCTGCCAATACACAGGCCAAGCCACCAACCGCAATAATGCAAAAGGACACTAGGGGAACATTTAATTCCAAGGCTTCATTCATATCCCTATACGTACCAAGCATCAGGGGTACAAAAGCCCAAAAAGCGTATAGCTCCCACATATGCCCAAAGTAACCCAGGGCAGCCTGGCGAAATGGCCGATTCCGGAATATGGCAAGGAAGGCCGAAAAGTCCACTTTGCCCCCCGATTTTCTGTACGGGCCATCCGGAATCAAATAAAGCATCAATACACCCCCGCATAAGGCCAGTAGGGAGGTGGAAACCAAAACCGATTTCCAATTAAATGCTGCGGTAATTCCCTTAAGGAAATGGGGAAAAGCGGTTCCCAGAACCAATGCCCCCACCAGAAAACCCAGAGATCTCCCAAGTCCCCTTTCATAATAGTCGGCGGCTATTTTCATACCTACCGGATAAATACCCGCAAGAAAAAAACCCGTTAGGAACCGAAAGCACAAAAGGCTGTACAGATGGTTTCCTTCCCACACCGTTCCTAGATTAAAAAGTGCACCGCTGAGCGCACTTACAAAAAACACCTTGGATGGGGAATACCTATCGGCCACAGTGAATACAGCAAAGATCAAGGTTCCAAATATAAACCCCAATTGAACGGCAGAAGTAAGATATTCCAAAGTGTTCCCGGGAAGGTTAAAGCGTGTAACCAGATCGGTCATAACCCCATTTCCCGCAAACCATAAGGAAGTGCAGAGAAATTGCGAAATCACAATTATGGGAAGAACCTGAAAGAAACGTCCAAACATATCACAACTATGGCTTAAATCGATTTATTGGACGATAGTACACTACTTCGCTTACACAAATCGCCAATGAAACCTTTGGGGAAACCCGCTGTTCAAACCCGATCGCAACTCGGGGACTTCAAGGGGTCATATTGGCCGGGCATCCTGCATTTTTTTGTGCTGTATTCAACCACCTTACGTAATGTTCCATCGATCTATGAATCCCTTTCATTTTAAACGTAATTCGACCTTCCCGAACCTTGTTTTGGATTATCAATTTGGAAAAAGCCGCCTACCTTGGAAGCGACCCATAACTTCCAAAAATATCGGGATAATTTTGGCGCACTACGCCGCTAGTTGAAACATTAGGGTATTGCCCCTTGAACCTATCGGAAGTCCTCATTACCGAAATTCCCGTACCTTGCGCCCGAAAAACCGATTCTTGGAGAAATTCAAAACAATTAGGATAAACAAGTACCTAAGTGAAATGGGTTATTGTTCCCGTAGGGAGGCGGACAAGCTTATTGCACAAGGCCGCGTGACCGTCAACGGGCGGATTCCCGAAATGGGTACCAAAATTTCCAGGGAAGATGAACTTCGGGTGGACGGGGAACGTATTGGGGAATCGCGCGGTAAGCCCGTT
>JBCCZF010000598.1:0-2422 GCA_039188035.1 Bacteroidota bacterium
CCTTTTGGTAACGGTGGCCTTGGTAATCTTGGTTCTGCGCTGGCTGGGGAGTACTACCAACCACGGAGAATTCGTAATTGTACCGGATTTTTCCAAGATGTCCGTTATGGAAATGCGCAAGGCGGTGCAGGAGGCGGGCCTGCGCTATAAGGTACTGGATTCTGCCAATTATGACCCTACCTATCCCAGGTTCTCCATTCTTGAGCAAAATCCACCTGCTGGAAACAAGGTAAAGGAGAACCGGAAAATCTATTTTACGGTAAACCCTTCAGGGTATAAAAAAGTTACCGTGCCTAAAATCATTCAGGTAACGCAACGTAACGCCTCCTCCATGCTAAGGGCCGTTGGACTGGATGTGGAACGGGTTTCCTATATAGACCAGTTGGGAAAGGATATGGTCTATTATATCAAGCACAAGGGAAAAGATATAAAACCCGGGGACAAACTTCCCAAGACGTCCAAAATAGAACTTATCTGTGGAAACGGAACGATTCCGGAAAGCGCCCGCGTTAAATCCACTTCCGAATAGGGGCTATGGAAAAATCGGAAATCCCCCAGTCCGGGGACGATACGCTTTTTGAACATCACAAATTTGTGGCTTCATCAGGACAGGAACCGCTTAGAGTGGATCGATTTTTAATGAACTTTATTGAGAATGCCACGCGCAATAAGATTCAGCAGGCGGCCAAAAATGGGAATATTTGGGTAAACAATTCCATCGTAAAGCAAAATTACAGGGTAAAACCAGGGGATGTGGTAAAAGTACTATTTGAACACCCCCCCCACGAGTTCCTCTTGGTTCCAGAAGACATTCCTTTAGATATTGTGTATGAGGACGATGCCCTGCTGGTAGTAAACAAACCTGCCGGATTGGTGGTGCACCCCGGTCATGGGAATTATTCCGGCACCCTGATAAACGGTCTAATGTACCATTTGGAAAATTTGCCCGTAAACCGCAACGAACGTCCAGGACTGGTACATCGTATCGATAAGGATACCTCCGGTTTGCTAGTAGTGGCCAAGACCCAACAAGCTATGGCCCATTTGGCCCAACAATTTTTTGAAAAGACCTCGGAACGCGAGTATGTGGCCTTGGTCTGGGGTAATCTGGAAGCGGATTCCGGCACGGTTGAGGGTGCAATAGGTCGTAACCCCAAAAATCGCCTGCAGATGCAGGTCTTTTCCGAAGGGGACCAAGGCAAGGACGCGGTTACGCATTATACCGTTTTGGAACGTTTGGGGTATGTAAGCCTTATTTCCTGTAAACTGGAGACCGGGCGTACCCACCAGATTAGGGTCCATATGAAACATTTGGGACATACTTTGTTCAATGATGCCCGCTACGGGGGCAATCGTATTCTTAAAGGAACGGTATTTACCAAGTACCGCCAGTTTGTGGAAAACTGTTTTGCGATATTGCCCAGACAGGCGTTGCATGCCAAAACCTTGGGGTTTATACATCCGGTAACCGGAATTTCCATGCGTTTTGAATCCAATATCCCGGAAGATATGCAGCAGTGTATCGACAAATGGCGTGCCTATGCCAAGCACAGCCATTAACCCATAGGTTTTGTTGATATGCCATTACAAACTCATGGTATTGGGCCGTAGGCGCATCCAAAAAATCGTGGTATTTTTATCCAGATTAAACCTTGTGAAGATGAAGATCGTTATTTCTCCCGCAAAGTCCTTGGATTTTGAAAGTACACTGCCCACAAAACAGTATTCCCAACCCCTCTTTTTGGCGCAATCCGAAAGGATCAATAAGGTTTTGGCAAAAAAGAAGCCCAGGGCCCTTTCCAAGCTAATGGGCATTTCGGACAACTTGGCCCAGCTGAATTGGGAACGTAACCAAAATTTCTCCACACCTTTTACCCCGGAAAATGCGAGACCTGCAGTGTATGCCTTTAACGGTGATGTCTATCAGGGCCTGGATGCGTATACCTTGGAAGGGAAAAAATTAGGGCATTTGCAGGATAGCCTTCGTATTCTTTCCGGTCTTTATGGGGTCTTACGTCCGCTAGATCTTATACAACCTTATCGTTTGGAAATGGGCACGGCCCTAAGGGTTGGACGTAAAAAGAACTTGTACGAGTTTTGGAAAAAGAACCTAACGGTGCATTTGAATTCCGAACTGGCCGATGGGGAACTCTTTGTTAATCTGGCCAGTAACGAGTACTTTGGCGCAGTAGATGAAAAAGCCTTAAACGTCCCTGTTGTTACCCCTATTTTTAAGGATTGGAAAAATGACAAGTTAAAGGTAATCAGCTTTTTTGCCAAAAAGGCCAGGGGTTCCATGGTGCGATATATCCTGGATAACAAGGCCAAGACCTTGGAGGATCTTAAGGGTTTTGATTATGATAACTACCTCTACAGCAAGGAACATACCTTAAGGGAAGACCAACCTGTTTTTATCCGATAG
>JBCCZF010000599.1:0-2404 GCA_039188035.1 Bacteroidota bacterium
GACTATGAAAAGTATATCTCCCCAGGTTACCTTGAAAAAATCAATGCCGGATATTCCCGATATTTAAAGGGGTATCCGGAGGAGCAGCAATTGGTCTTGGATATCAATGAACTGGATTTTGTATCGAATCCCAAGGACTATGCCTTTGTCGTCCAAAAAATTCAGCATTTTGCCCTGGAGCAGTTAATGCCCCGGCCCTTTTAAAACCCGAAATTTCCACTTATCCTTTTTACGATCAACACCTCATGGGCCTGCTTTATTAAAGGCCAAGAGGCCTTTACCAATGGGCCCCGTTATATTGGTTTACCATAGCTCCCGCGCAACGTCCCAATAGCTATCGGCATTGCCTAAACAAAAGCAAAAATAAGGGCCTCGATTTCTCCGGGTTTCAAGAGGGCAGGGATATAATTAACATAATTTTTGCAAATTTCTTGCATAGAAAGATTGTATTTCCGTTATTGCAGGGAAATTATGGGCGAATCTTGGTCGCCTTCCTTTACGAAACAAGTCTCTCAACTAACTAACTCAAACTATATATTTCCGCCCCGACAGTACATTGTCGGGGTTTTTTGTTGCCGAAGATACTACACCAACGAATATGGAAAGGGCCTTGTTACCCCTATTTCCTGAGGCGCGAAAGGGTAAAATTGATTTTCTTGATTATCCGGGTTTAGAACGGAGTTTGGTCCATAGGTCCCAAATAGCGATTCCCGCACTTACCGCAATATTCAATGAGTGCTTCGTTCCGTACTGGGGAATCTCCAAGGCCCTGTCGCATAGATCCACCACCTCTTGGGCCACCCCCTTTACTTCGTTTCCCAGGACCAACGCGTAGGGTTTTGACCCCTTCAACGCAAAATCCTGCAGCATCACCGCCTTTTCGGCCTGCTCCAAAGCCAGCACAATGAAACCCTCCGAACGTAACCGAAGTACTATATCCTCTGTGCGCTCCCCATATTCCCAATCCACACTTTCGGTTGCTCCTAAGGCCGTTTTATGGATATCCTTATGTGGCGGGGTAGCGGTGATGCCACAGAGGAAAACTTTTTGGACCAAAAAGGCGTCGGCCGTCCTAAACACAGACCCAATGTTATTGAGGCTTCTTATATTATCCAGTACAAGTACCAAAGGGGTCTTGGGGGCATTTTTAAATCCCGCCACATCCAAGCGGGCCAATTCCTCATTTTTACGTTTGCGCATCTGAAAGGTTCAAAGTTTAAGGTGTTCGGTGTTATTTCAAGTTTCAAAAGTTGTCAATGCCTGATTTACAATCACGAAAACTTATCCTTAAATATCAACAGTGATATAGCTTCGCAAGGGAAAATGGTATTTTCGTTCAAGTCCAGGCGATGGCCTTGGGCCACTAAATTAACTTAAATCGCTTTGGCCAAAACTTCCAAAACCAAAAAAACGACCCCCTTGATGAAGCAGTACAATGCCATCAAGACCAAACATCCGGATGCCTTATTGCTCTTTCGGGTCGGTGATTTCTATGAGACCTTTGGGGAAGATGCCATAAGGGCCTCCAAAATATTAGGTATTATCCTTACCCACAGAAACAATGGTGGGGACCGTACGGAATTGGCGGGTTTTCCCCACCACTCCCTGAACACCTATCTTCCCAAATTGGTAAAGGCGGGGCAACGCGTGGCCATTTGTGACCAATTGGAAGACCCCAAGATGACCAAGACCATTGTAAAGCGGGGCGTTACGGAATTGGTGACCCCAGGGGTGGCCATTAACGACGATATCCTAAATGCCAAGACCAACAATTTCCTTTGTGCGGTGCATTTCGGCGGCAAATTCTATGGAGTCTCCTTTGTGGATGTTTCCACCGGTGAATTCCTTACCGCCCAGGGCAGTGCGGAACAAATTGACAAATTGCTCCAAAATTTTGGTCCCAATGAGGTATTGGTCCCCAAAACCCAAAGAAAAACCTTTGGCGAGGTTTTTGGAAACGGCCATCATACCTTTTATCTAGAGGATTGGGTGTTCCAGGAAGATTACGCCCTGGAAATGCTTACCTCCCATTTTAAGACGGCCAACCTAAAAGGGTTTGGTGTAGACCACCTTACCCAGGGAATCATAGCCTCCGGGGTTATCCTGCACTACTTGTCGGAAACCCAACATAGGCAGCTGCGTCATATTAACGCCCTAAAGCGAATTGCCGAGGAGGAATATGTATGGATGGATCGGTTCACCATAAAGAATCTGGAGCTGTCCCAATCTGTAAATAGCGAAGCTGTCACGTTATTACAGGTCATAGACCGTACGCTTTCCCCCATGGGCGGGCGTATGTTAAAACGTTGGTTGGCCCTGCCCTTGAAACCTATTGATAAGATACGTCAAAGGCATGAGGTCATCGCCCATCTTCATGAAAATGAGGACATCCATCATAAATTCC
>JBCCZF010000600.1:0-2401 GCA_039188035.1 Bacteroidota bacterium
GCCATGGTACGGTCCACTTGAATGAACCAGGAAGTGAGCTTTTCTTGAAATTGCACACTATCGGGAATGCCTACAATGCTTTGGTACAACCTCCCGATTTTTTGCGTTTTAAAGATGGTCTTGCCTTCCCTGTTACGCCCCGTGGTCTGCAATACCACCTCATGGGCCATGAATTTTTTCATAGCGCTGGAATCCTTGGCGTGAAAGGCTTCGAAAAAGCCTTTTACCACTTCTTTTACCTCCTGGGCATCCGTATTTTGGGCCTGTGTAAAATTCAGGTATAGCAGAAAGATACCGCAGAAAAGCACGTTGTTCCTCACAAGATTGTTTTTTTGTTGAAATTCAATTTAACCAAAACTAACTACATTTAGGGCAAATATTACTGAAATGTCCATTGCAAAAAAAGAATATAAGAGGGTCACGGTAAAATCGCTCATAGACATGAAGCAAAACGGAGAGAAAATCTCCATGCTTACGGCCTATGATTATTCCATGGCTAAAATTGTGGATGCCGCTAAAGTAGACGTTATCTTGGTAGGTGATTCCGCCAGTAATGTTATGGCGGGCCATGAGACCACCTTGCCCATTACCTTGGACCAGATGATCTACCACGCCACTTCTGTGGTACGAGCGGCCAAAAGGGCTTTGGTGGTAGTGGATATCCCCTTTGGAAGTTATCAAGGGGACTCAAAGGAAGCCTTAAGGTCCGCAATCCGCATCATGAAGGAAAGTGGTGCCCATGCCATTAAAGTCGAAGGGGGGTCGGAAATACAAAGTTCCGTGAGCAGGATCTTGGAGGCAGGTATTCCCGTCATGGGACATTTGGGACTTACTCCCCAGAGCATCTATAAGTTTGGAACCTATACGGTACGCGCCAAAGAGGAAGAGGAGGCCCGGAAATTAATGGAGGATGCCCTACTCCTTGAACGATTGGGTTGTTTTGGCATTGTACTTGAAAAAATCCCTGCCACGCTCACCAAGGAGGTTTCCGGGCGTTTGGCCATTCCTACCATCGGAATCGGTGGCGGAAGACATGCAGACGGGCAGGTTTTGGTAATCCATGACCTTTTAGGGATGACCCACGAGTTTAACCCCCGTTTCCTTAGACGATATATGAATCTTTATGAGGAAATGGGCAGTGCCATATCCCATTATGTCAATGATGTTAAGAACAGGGATTTTCCCAGTGAGCAGGAACAGTATTGATCTATTAAACAGGGAAATCTCAAATTCCAGATCTCAAACAACACGGTACGGAAAGATTTAAACGCCCCATTCCCTAAGTGGATGGCAAAGAATACATTTCCAAAGTGCAGTAGATTAAAATAATATGACAAGGCGCATTACAATACTACTCTTGGTTCTCCTGAATGTTGGCTGCGATCAGTATTCCAAGGATTTGGTACGGCAAAATGTGGTTCCCTTGGAACGGATTTACTTGATTCAAGATCATTTTCTTTTGACCCACGTGGAAAATACCGGGGCCATGTTGGGTTTTGGACAAAGTTTACCACCGCTTCCGAAGATGGTGTTGTTGCAGATTGTCCCCATTTTGGTGTTGACGGTACTCCTGTTTCGGCTATTTTTAAAATCAGGATTAGACCAATGGCTGCTCATTGCCTTCGCCTTTGTCATTGGTGGCGGGATCGGAAATCTAATGGACCGTATACGCCACGGTTCGGTCACGGATTTTTTTCAGCTTAAATTTGGCTTCCTACAAACTGGGATATTTAATATGGCCGATGTCTCGGTCACCCTTGGGGCTCTCCTTATCCTGGGACTGTTTCTTTTCGGTAAAAAGGTTTCTTTATAGTGATCTCCAAGCACCGTAGTACATCGGAAAACCTTCAAATTCTCTTTGAGGACAACCACCTTATCGTTTTGAATAAGAGATCCGGCGACATTGTGCAGGGAGACAAAACGGGAGATATGCCGTTAAGCGAAGTGGTTAAGGCATACATTAAGAAGAAATACAACAAACCGGGCAATGTGTATTTGGGTGTGGTGCATCGGTTGGACAGGCCTACCTCCGGTGTTCTTGTTTTTGCCAAAACCTCCAAGGCCCTCTCCCGATTGAATACAATGTTCGCCGAAAAGACAGCCAAAAAGACGTACTGGGCCCTAGTGAAAAACAGACCGCCCAAGGACCAGGATATACTGATTCACTGGCTACGCCGCAATCCCAAACAGAACAAATCCTACGCGAATGCCAATGAAGTAAAGGATAGTAAAAAGGCCATATTGGAGTACACCCTTATCAAGCGTTTGACACACTACTATCTTTTGGAAATTGATTTAAAAACGGGTCGCCATCATCAGATTAGGGCCCAATTGGCCGCTATTGGATGCCCCATCAAGGGCGATTTAAAATATGGTTTTGACCGAAGCAATCCGGATGGCA
>JBCCZF010000601.1:0-2397 GCA_039188035.1 Bacteroidota bacterium
CTTGGCCGTAAACCGCATACGGGATTCCGAGGTGGATACCACCTTGTTCCAAAGCGATATACTGTTTGAAAAAGGGGTGCCCCAACGTAATTTCCGTATTGAAGACCAAAGTCATATTCTGGTAGGTCGCCTGCTTAGAAATGGATTGGCGCATGACGAATGGTCCCTATATGCCGGGGATGGCGTAGGGGAGGGGGAACGTTGGTATTTTAAGGAGGGATTGTTGCAGGGCGTACAAGTAGGCGATAATGACGAGCCCTTGGACTTTACATTCCCCGTATGGCAATCGGAGAAGGTACGGACCGTGGATTTGGACAGGCACTACCTGGATGCCCTGCAACTCTGTGTTTCCAATTGGGATGCCGCACGCTTAAAAAAAAGCCACATTGCCCGTTTGTTGGATAAAAATGCCGCCTTTTATCATAAAATCAATACGCTATTGGCCCAATTGGGAAATGCTTCCTTTAAACCCGGCTTCCGTGCAAAATTACCTTACTATGCCCTGGATACCTTAGAGCTCAAGGAACTGGACAGTATTGCCGGACACTATCAAAAGGCCCGGGCCATGGGGGATTCCATCTTGGAAAACACCCAATTGAATATGCTAAAACTATCGGATTCCGAAGCTTTATTTCTACATAAGGTCGTAAGCGTCCTGTCCAAGGATTTTTTGGAACCTTTGACCCATTTAATACAATTTAGGGAACAGGATATTCTGGAAGTGGTTCCCAGGAGCGAGCTGTTACGGCACCTATGGCCCAATGGGGAACCCCCTACCACTATTGAGGTATCCATACCCCAGGATAGTGTTTCCGAAAAACGAACCTTTGTTTTACCACATACGAAACCTTTCGCTTTTCAAGAAAATGGTCTAGGGCCCATGCGGCGTATGGCCCAATATGCCCATAGGAGCATTGACTCCATAGCGCGTATCCTTGACAAAAAATTGATTCAGGAAATACGGCAGCAGAAACGTGTGGCCCTGGAAGAAAAATTGATCCGCCAAGGTACGGGGCTACAGCAGCTGTTGGATTCCCTGGGACAGGCTGCACCGCCTATGAATCTAAGGGCCTTGGAACAGATTCGGAATTTAGTGGATACCGAACTAAGCGTATATGCCGGAAACAACGGGACAACGGACAAGGCCAAACGGGCAAAAGAATTGATTTATTGTCAAACGCGCTTGGCCCTGTTGGCTACTTTGATCGGACAATTGCCGGAGCAAGGGGAAGAAATCCGGCAAAAGTATCAGGATGCCGTCTGGAACCCCTTTATGGCTACCGTGATGGATGAAGAGGTAAAAAAGCGGATAACGGCGGCCTATACTAAAATAATAATACCCTATCTCCTTAATGAAGTGGATTCCGGACTAAACTGCGATACGGTGGATAAATATATCGCCCTTTTTGAGAAGACCTATCTGCGGATGCTACTATTGCGGGAAGAGGACTCCGCTAAACTGGAGCGAAAACTAAGGAAAGAGGATGATCCCCTAACCGTAATGAAATTGTTTGGCATAACCCCAATCCAAAAAGGCAAATAAGGGATGAGAAATTACTGTGGTAAATTCCCTCTCATAGGGATTCTCTGTTTTCTGGTTCTCTCCATGCCCATGATCGCACAAGAGGAACAGATACTGCCGGAAGAATCCGAGTTTAAAGATCCCGTTACCCGGGTTTGGTTCAATACCTATGGCAATATCCGTATTTCCAAACGTTTGTTTTGGGATGCCCAGACGCATTTTCGATTCCAAGAAACGGATGGCACCCCTTTTATTGGACAAATAGGGCAAATCTATAATCGCCATGCAATCGGTTATATCTACAACAAATCCTTTGATGCACGTCTGGGAGGTGTGGTGCGTATCAATTTTAATACGGATTCCTCCTCCCCAGATCGGAATGTGGTTCCCGAATGGCGTATTTGGCACCAATATCAATTTGCCATGCCCTTGGCCACGGCCATGATATATCACCGGATTCGTATTGAACACCGATGGACACAGGGATTTGCGGAGGATAGTGGATACATCTTTAGGAATCGTTGGCGCTATATGTTCCGTGCCAAGATTCCCTTGAACAACCACAAACTGGAACCCCAAACCTTTTATGTATCACCGGAGGCCGAACTGATCATGCAGAGTGGGAAGGCAGTGGTGGCGAGCCCCATGGAAGATTTGCGCCTTACCACCACCTTGGGATACATCCTTACCCCAAGACTTACCTGCGCGGCCGGGCTTATGTATTCCCACGGACAGGATTTGAATAACGGAGGGATATTCAAGCAAAGCTGGACTCTACGTTTTCATGTATACTACTCCCCGGATTTCAGAAAAGTCAAAAATAAACTCCCCGAAATACATCTAAATGATTAGTGCCGTTCGTATGTAGTTGTGGA
>JBCCZF010000602.1:0-2392 GCA_039188035.1 Bacteroidota bacterium
CCCTTTTGACCCCAATGATGCATATAACGATAGAGGGCAAAACAACCATCGTTTGCCCATGGCCTACATCGATATCGATGAAGATGCATCTACCTTTAGTTCCAGCAGTGCCAATCTCAACGCCCCCTCCTATTCCCGGGTAATCTATGCCGGACTGTATTGGGCGATATTCTTTATGCCTTGGATTCAACGGATCCGGAAGATATGCAATTGAATCCTGATTTTAGGGACATCGCGCCGGGCATCCATTATATCACCATTGCACACAGCAACGGTTGTGTGCGCACGCAGGATTTTGAAATTGAGGATTTTGAGCCGCTTTCCCTTTTCTTGGAACAGCAAAACCTCAATGTAATTACAGCTACGGCCCTTGAGGGCAAGCAGGAATACTCCTTTTCCTTTAATGGGGAACGTACCGGTAGTGACAATACCTATAGAATTACCCGTACGGATACCTATACCGTAATCGTTACGGACGAAAATGGTTGTGAAGTTACCCGGGAAATTTTCATGGAATTCATAGACATTAAAATCCCCAATTTCTTCACCCCTAACGGGGATTCGGAAAATGATGGTTGGATGCCTAGGAATATGGAAGCATTTCCCGAAATACTAACTGTCGTATTTGATCGTTATGGTAGGGAGGTATACCGTATTGGACTAGGGGACGATCCTTGGGATGGGGCGTACCAACAAAGCGATTTGCCCGCGGGAGATTACTGGTACATTATGAAGCTGAATGGTGAGAAGGACCAAAGGGAGTTTGTTGGGCACTTCACTTTATACCGTTAAACATTAACCTAAAACCATGAATAAACCTTTATTGATCTTATTTCTGTTCCTTTGGGGCCTTAGCTTGAAAGGTCAGGAACTTAACTCGCCACAGCTTTCCCAGTATTTGGCGGATAATCCTTTTGTACTGGCCCCCACCTATGCAGGAATTGGAGATCATGTAAAGATAAGGGTCAATGGGCTTACCCAATGGGTCGGTATAGAAGATGCGCCCGAGACCCAATCCCTGGCCGCCGATATGCGTCTGGGGGAAAAATCCGGAATTGGTCTGTTTCTGTACAATGATTCCAACGGGTACACCCGGCAACAAGGGGCGAGACTTTCGTTTGCACACCATTTGACCATTGATCGATTTGACGACGAATTCCTTTCTTTTGGCATTTCGTACAATTACAACCAGTTTCGTATTGATACCGACGAGTTCGATTTGATTCAGTTCCCCGATAATGGGCAAATTACGAACGTACAAGTAAACAACCATAATTTTGATATCGGTGCCATGTACCGATATGATAATTTCTACCTTAGCGCCAACGCCTCCAATATACTAAACAAAACCCCGGAGGATCTTACCTTTAATATCGACGAACCCAACGAGCTAAGAAATTACTACGTATATACCGGTTATCGCTATAAAAAGAACAAGAATAGCAGGATGGAGATAGAGCCTTCCATGCTCTTTAAAATTTTTGAGAGTGATGGCCGATCGGAAACCGACCTTAACGTAAAATTCCGATGGTACGATTTTGAGGATTACTACTACGCCGGTGTAACCTACCGGTTTTTGAACGATCAATTGGGTGACCCCCTTTACGTGGCACCTTTGGTAGGCCTTAAAAAGAGCAATTTCTACTTTGGGTACTCCTATCAGATTATCCTAAATGAAATCTTAGGGTACAGTACTGGAACCCATGTGGTTACCTTGGGTGTAGATCTGTTCCAGGGTATTAGTAATTGTAGATGCACCTATTAGTGATAGGATATTGGACCTCATGTTCTTCTGTATGGGTTTGCCCAAATTACTCTAGTTGTAAAAGCCTGGGAACACCAATATTTCTTTAGCGCCTGTTGTTTCTTGTTTTAGCGATTCATTGTACTTTTGCATGCTCTAATTGTTTCGTTGTTGAAATGGGGAAGGTAAAAGTGGACAACATAAGGGTATATGCCCATCACGGTTGCCTAAAGGAGGAGACTGCAATAGGCAGTGAATATCGTGTAGATGTTTGCGTAACGGCCAATCTTGATTCTGCGGCCCGATCGGATACATTATCCGAAACCGTGGATTATGTACATATACATCATATTGTAATCGAGGAGATGAAAATTCCTTCCAAATTGCTGGAACATGTTGGTCAACGGATATTGGTTCGCCTACTTTCCGAACTGCCCTTGGTAAAAAAAGCCACTTTATCCGTATCAAAGATCAATCCACCCATTGGTGGGGATGTAGAAAAGGTAACCGTAGTGCTTACCGAAAAAAGGAAAACTTAAATTTTTCTTTTTTCCAAAACAAAGTACCTTTGTGGGCTAATTGTATCTATAGCCTTAGAGCAATAATATCCGGCATCGTGGCCGAGTGGCTAGGCACAGCTCTGCAAAA
>JBCCZF010000603.1:0-2387 GCA_039188035.1 Bacteroidota bacterium
CCAAAGCTACCCGGACCAGGGATCCCCGATTCCCCCGTTGGGTCTCCATTTGTTTATCGATTTTAACCAGTTTCTTTTTGAGGAGGGAAATACGATCGCGTACGATACGGCGATCCGTTTCAATTTCAGTTTCCCCGGGACCCCGCATCCCAATACCCCCGCGTTGCCGTTCCAAGTGCGTCCACAGGCCGGTAAGTCTGGGCAATAAGTATTCATATTGGGCCAGTTCTACCTGGGTACGTGCATAACTGGTCTGGGCACGTTGTGCAAAAATATCCAGAATAAGGCCCGTACGATCCAAGATTTTACAGCGCAATAGCTTTTCAATATTGTTCTGTTGCGCGGGACTCAGTTCATCGTCAAAGATGACCGATCCTATTTTGTGCTCTTTTACATAGGCCTCCACTTCCTGCATCTTTCCACTTCCAATGTAGGTCTTAGGGTTTGGAACCTCCATACGCTGTACAAAACGTTGGGTAACTTCCCCTCCGGCCGTAAAGGTCAAAAACTCCAATTCGTCCAGGTATTCCGTAACCTTTTCCTGGTCTTGTTCCCTATTGATAACGCCAATTATAACGGCCTTTTCATATTCTATTTGTTGTTTTTCTAACATAGAATTTGGATGAAGTGCAAATTTACAAAATGCGAGCTAAGCTATTTTTGTAAATTTACCTTTCAGAAAAGTTGATCCATGCCATTTTCACTGTTTAGGAGAAAGAAAGTTAAACCTTTACACACCGTGGCATTCTACAATTTGGAGAACCTTTTTGATACCATTGACGACCCGGAGACCAATGATGATGACTACACGCCCGATGGACCTAAAAAATGGTCTAAGAGAAGGTATAAAAAGAAAGTGTACAAATTGGCGAAGACCATTTCGGAAATAGGGAATGGAAGTATTGGAAATCCCCCGGTATTGGTATGCGTGGCCGAAGTGGAGAACGACACTGTAATGCACGATTTGTTATCCTCGGAACCCCTGCAGAAAATTAATTATGCCTATGTCCATTACGATTCCCCGGACGAGCGCGGTATAGATACGGCATTGATATACCATAAGGACTACTTCAAGATCCTACATTCCGAGCCAATTACCCTTTTTGTCTATGAACTTGATGGAACAAGGGATTCCACACGGGATATTCTCTATGTCCATGGGAAACTTAACGGGGAAGAGGTACATGTCTTTGTAAATCATTGGCCTTCCCGCCGGGATGGAAGTTCCCAAACCAGTCACAAAAGGGTAAAGGCCGCACAGACCATTTTGGAGTTTATGGAACGGATAGAGGCAAGGCACCAAAACCCCAATTACATTGTTATGGGCGACTTTAATGACGATCCGGCTTCCGAGAGTATACAGACTTTGATGAAGTCCACCACCTTGTACAACCCCATGGCCAAGCTACATTCCCCGGAACGCGGTAGTGCCAATTACAAAAGGAGTTGGAGCCTTTTTGACCAGATTTTGGTTTCCCATAGTTTTTTTAACTACGAAAAGGGAACACATAGTTTTGCCCATGCCAATATTTTTGATGACCGCTTTTTAACGGAATGGGAGGGAAAGTACAAGGGAAGTCCCTACCGCACCTATGTGGGGCATAAGTACTTGGGGGGATATAGTGATCATTTTCCGGTGTACATCCAATTGAAGCTAAATTGAGATGTCCTTGATTCCCGGTTGCATCAAACGGGCACCAACGAAATTATTCCACGCCGTAATTGAGCAAGATTTTTGGAATTCGATGTAACGGCTTATAATAGATGTCCTTAAAAAAGATTTCCGCTCCCTCGGATTGCAAGGTCAACCGTCCGGAATCCAAGGGTTTCAGTTCCGTGCCTTCCTTATAAAGAGCATTCAAAACAATCAGGTTTACTTTGCCATTTACAATATGTACCGCGTGGTTTCGCCAACAAACGACCTCCAACTCGTTCCAGCTGGGGGTGGGGTTTTCGTTATAGGGATTGGCGATTACGATTTGCCATTGGTCCTTACCTTGAAAATGGACTAAAGGGGCATCCGCATCAAAAAGGAACATGGTATCCTTTAAGGTGCTTACTAACGATTGTAAATAGGGCTTGGCGGCCATAATGGCCTCGGGAATCTGTGTTGTCTGTTTTGCAGGGATGTCCACGATTACCTTTTTCGCCCAATAACTGCCCACATCGCCCTCATGGATCTGCAGTTCGTGGCGTACCTTTCCCTGGTGGTACAAAACGCCCCCGTCCTTGGGCCTACCTTCCATCCAGTCCCATTTGATCTCTCCCCATTTAAACTTGAGCTTTAAATGATAATTGCTAAGGTTTTCCTTTAAAATCAATCCACCTATAACCTCACCGGATATACGGATTACCTCCTCGTTATTGTGCCTCGTTACGGAAAATAC
>JBCCZF010000604.1:0-2386 GCA_039188035.1 Bacteroidota bacterium
CCCATTTTTTGTTCAACTCACTCAACTCCATAAAACTTTATATTATAAACAATGAACAAAAAAATGCGGTCCATTATCTGAATAAATTCTCCAAACTGATCCGAAAAATCCTAGAGGCCTCCTCCCTAAAGGAAATCCCGTTGGCCGAAGAACTGGAAACAGTGTACCTTTATATGAATATAGAAAACATTCGCTTTTCCAATGAAATTGCCTTTACCACCCAGGTTGATCCAGATATTAATGTACATCAGATCAAGATTCCCTCCCTTATTTTACAACCTTTTCTAGAGAATGCCCTCTGGCACGGCCTGTCTTCCAAAGAAGGTGAAAAAAAAATAGCGCTCCATGTAAGCCGTGGAGAGGAAGGTTTTGTGGATATCGCCATTGTGGACAACGGAGTGGGCCGGGAAGCTTCGGAACGTATCAAGGAACGCAAGGTCTTAAAAAGAAAATCGGTAGGCATCGATATTACCAAGGAACGCCTGGCCAATTTTTCGCGGGATTACCGGAACTCTTTTAACGTGGAGATCATAGACCTTTATACCAGCAAGGGAAGGGCCTCCGGAACCAAGGTGGTTTTGCATATCCCTACGATCTAAGATGATCTTGGGCCACCTCTTCCAATTCCTTATACCAGGATTCCCCAAATTTACGGATAAGGGCCTCACGTACAAATTTGTAAATGGGCACCTGTAGTTTTTCCCCCAGTGCACAGGCCGGGTCACAAATTTGCCACTTGTGATAATTTACCGCGGTAAGTGCTGTATACTCCATTACCCGAACCGGGTACATATGGCAGGAAACCGGTTTCTTCCAAGGAATGGCCCTATTGTTATAGGCCTCTTCCAACCCGCATTTGGCCATCCCCTCTTCCGAAAATATAGCATAGGCGCATTCGCTCCCGTTTACCAAAGGGGTTTCCCATTCACCGTCCTCGCCTCTTACAAAAACCCCTTGTTCCTCTATGGCCGCGATCCCAGCCTTGCTCAAAAAGGGTTTTGCCTTGGCATAGACCTCCACCAAAATCTCGGTCTCCCCATCCTCTAACGGAGCCCCGGATTCCCCATCCACACAGCAGGCACCCTTGCAAGCGTTAAGGTCGCAAACAAAATGGTTTTCGAGTATCTCTTCCGAAACAATGGTCTTTCCCAGTTGAAACATGAAACGCAGAATTTGAATTTCCCATTTTTAGTTGGATACAAAAACAGTATCGCATCAGCCTTTTACCAAAGCTTAAGGACTAATACGATACCGGCCTTACACAAAGATACAACGCTAATTTGGGGGCCTCCATATTTTTTTGATACTATGACATCCAAAAGGCGGTCTTCCCTCGTAAATTTGCCGCAAATCTATGGTATATGTCCCTTAATTTCAATTTTCGTGAAATTGCCTCGGCCACTATGATTCTTTTTGCCGTTATCGATATTGTTGGCAGTATTCCCATTATTATTTCATTGCGCAACAAAGTAGGTCATATACAATCTGGCAAAGCCTCTATAGTGGCCGGTTGCCTAATGATCGCCTTTCTTTTTGTGGGTGAGGAAATCCTAAAGCTTATTGGCATTGATGTAAACTCTTTTGCGGTGGCCGGTGCCTTTATCCTGTTTTTTTTGGGGATAGAAATGATTCTGGGCATCACCCTGTACCGGGACGACGAGCCCCAAAGTGCCTCCATAGTACCCATAGCATTCCCCCTGATTGCCGGGGCCGGTACCATGACCTCGCTATTGTCCATTAGGGCCGAGTTTTATGTGGAAAATATTATCGTAGCCATTATCCTGAACATCATTTTCGTATATCTGGTATTAAAGTCTTCCAGGAGAATCGAAAAGGTGCTGGGGCCCGGCGGACTCAATATTATCCGTAAGGTATTTGGGGTAATTATTCTCGCCATCGCCATAAAGTTGTTCGCCTCCAACATTAATCAATTGTTGGCCCAATAGTTTTACCTAGATTTGTGCCCAACAAGTGACCTGGCCTGAAGCAGGAAATCCGTTTCTTTTTCCAAAAACAGCTAAAGGGCTTTACATACGGCACCTACCATGAATAGGATATTGACTTTGATCTTAATTCTTTTGGCCCTAGGCCTTATCGCGTATAACGTTACCCTAATGGACCTTTCCCGTCCTTTGGAAGGGGATAGCAGTATTGCCTTAGTAGGCGTTCTGGCCTCGTTTTGCGCCATTGTTCTGTTGTTGATATTCCTTTGGGCGTATGTTTTACCTCTTCGGCAAGCATAGCCAGTGCTTCTTCCACAGAATCCACCCAATCCCAGCGCAGTTCCATCGCATAGTGCAGGCCTTCACGAATACCGTGGGTATGCGAGTCATGGAGTCCAGGGATCACCCGGTGGCCTTTAGCATCAATTACCTTAGTATCTGAC
>JBCCZF010000605.1:0-2382 GCA_039188035.1 Bacteroidota bacterium
CACGGTTTGCTTCAGGATATAGTCCCCGCCCAGATAGTGGGTGCTTTTGTCAAGGTTTCTATCCCCGGAAGACCATTGTTGGGGCATGTTCCATTGCGTTGTGCCGTAAATGGCCTCCCCGTTGACCTTTAGCCAGGTACCCATTTCCAGGAGTCGCTGTTGCATAATGGGAGGGATGCTCCCCCTGCCGTCCGGGCCAATATCCAAAAGTAAGTTTCCACCCTTGCTCACAATGTCTATGAGCATGAGCAATAGGGCGCGCGTACTGTTGTAGTCCGATGCATCCTCATTTTGGTTATATCCAAAGGAAAAGCCCATACCACGGCATTCCTCCCAGGGTTTGTCAAAGGTCTTTCCAGCTTCGTATTCGGTCGTGAAATATCCGCCGTGCTTCTGGCGGATGCCCTTGCCCCAACGATCGTTGATTACCACCTTGTCCTTTACAGGGGATTCGTTAAAAAGCCAGGCCATGAGCTCAGGGGTCTTCCATTTTTCATAGTCCAACTCCCACTCGCCATCGCCCCAAACAATATCCGGCTCATACTTCTCCACTAAATCCTTAAACTGCGGATGAAAGTGCTCCGTCACAAAACGCTCCTTGTCGTTTTGCCACCAGGGATGGTACCATTCATACAGCGAATAGTATACACCCATCTTTACATCGGTCTTTTTGACGGCTTCCGAAAGTTCCCCCAGCAAATCCCGCTTGGCCCCGGTATCCATACTGTTCCAAGGGAATCCCCTATCATTGGCCTGCTCGTTGGGCCATAGGGTAAACCCATCATGGTGTTTGGAGGTAATTACGATATATTTAGCTCCGGATTCCTCAAAAAGTTCGGCCCATTCCTTTGGGTCAAAAAGGTCTGCGGTGAATTGATCCGCAAACTCGTAATAATCAAAATGGTCGCCGTAGGTCTTGCGGTGGTGCTGCCACACTTCATCCCCCTTGAAATCCCCATTGCCAAAAAGGGCCTTGCCCTGCATCCAGTGTTGGTACCATTCTGAATAGGTGCCCTTGGGGGACCAGGCCGGAACGGAATACGGCCCCCAATGGATAAAAACCCCGAATTTGGCATTCCCGAACCAATCGGCAACGGGACGTTTATCCAAGGATTCCCAATTGGCCTGGTAAGGCTGGGCGTTCATTCCGATACCCAGGGTCAAAAAAACAAGCGCCATAAGGGCCATCTTAAAACGATATGTTTCCATAGTTATTTGTTTTGAACGACTACTTTTTAAACCAATGCTCAATTTACAACTACCTCATCCATTTTGACGATGGCATGTTCTCTCCCCGCATGGTGATGCCCTTCTGGAACGGGGCTTATTTCTTTGGGTTTTATCCGTAGCGCTTTTAGCGTGGTAGGGTCAAAAGCGATATGGTACCCAATTCTGTTGCGTCCTTGGATGCGACTCTCCTGGGTTTTGTCGGTTTCCCCAAGTTTCATAAATGCTGTTCCATCTTTGGAGCCGTATACGGTAACTGTTTCTGGAGGATACACCCCGGAAATGGTCCACCGCAAAGCGTCCAATTTCACTTCCTTTACTTCGGTGGGATCCGCAAATACCAAATCGATTTCCGCACCAGTGTCCAAGGTCACCCAATTGGGATCACCGTTTTCCAGGCCGGCATAGTTTAAATCGGTAAGTTGGGCCATTTTGGGATTTTTGGCCGTGGCACCTATCGCCTTGTGCACGTAGAACCCAAGACGGGAGAGGTAGCCCACAGGGTCCCCACCTTGAAAGGCCCGGGCGGCAACCGTACTGGTATTTTCAATAATAAAAGGGCCACTATAGGATGCAGATTCGGGTGTAGGTTCGGTGCCGTCCAAGGTGTAATGGATATCCAAACTGTTCACCTCGGTCTTCAAGTGTAACTCAATCCCGCTATCCACAGCTTTGTGCTCGATCCATGGACTAAAGGCGCTTTTGGCGTAACGCACCCCTTCGGCGTCCAATCGTTCCAACTGTACCACAAGGCGATTTGTAAAATCGTCCCAATCCTTATTTTCATGTCGCGTCCAACCGCTTTCGGCAATAGCATATAATCGGGGAAAGGTCATGTAGGTGAGTTTGCCCCAATCGCTGATGGATTCTGTCCACAAGTTGGCCTGGATTCCTTTAATGCGCCTTCCTTCCCTCTCGGTTAAATCGTCGGGAATTACCTTATAGTTATAGGAGGTGGAAAGCAAAAGCTCACTATACCCGAGATTGGGCTCCAGATCTGATTGTCCCTGTTTTAAATCGATATAACAATACTTATTGGGTGTCATAATAACCTCATGTCCCGCTTTTACGGCTTGGATTCCTCCTTCTTCGCCCCGCCAGCTCATGGCAGCCGCGAGCCCGCCCAACAGGTCTGAAACACGGTCTATGGCGTCG
>JBCCZF010000606.1:0-2377 GCA_039188035.1 Bacteroidota bacterium
ATTTTCATATAGTGTTCTCGTAAAAGGGCCTTGATCGAAAGACAAGGTCCTTTTTAGTTGGAACCTTTTCCCCGCGAACTCAAGATTTAAGATTGAATCCCTGTCTTTTGTGCGAAAGGCAACTATAACCTTACCTTTCCCAATTCACATAAAACTACACCCGCTCCAATTTAATGGGGTAGGTCTTGTTCGCATTCCATTGGCATACATAGATATTTTCATCGTCATCGATACACACGTCATGGCAATGGTTGAAAACGGGCTGGTCTTGTAACATGGTCTGTAATTGTCCCTTTTTGTATTTCGGCGCGGTGCCTCCCACATTGGATACCACCTTGTTCTTTTTGTCCAAAATGGTAACAAAGCCGGAATTTGGGTTGTTGCTGGCCGGATGGCTTCCCTTCACCTCAGGATCAAATTTAACGGCCGAGGACCAACAGACCCCTGCATAAAGATGATCCCCATGGATTACCGGCCTACAAACAAATGCCCCGGGAAGGTGTATGGTTTCCAAATAGTTACCATCCAAGGTAAACCGTTTAAAGCAATTACTGGCCCGTGAGGTGACCAATAGGGTGGGTTCCCCTTTCCCGCGATCATCGATACAAACCCCATGCGCCGTTTGGAACTGATCATTGGCCGTTCCCCTACCGGCCCCAATTTTACGTACAAATTCCCCATCCTGGGTAAACTGGAGGACATACTGGGAACCATAACCATCGGCAATATACAGATCCCCGTTCGCCGCTATAGCGGTTTCTGTAGGTTTAAATGGATCTTCCTTGGCATAGGCCCCATATTCTGAAGGATGCCCAATAAGCATCAATTCCCTACCTCCCGTGGTGGTCTTAACAACACTGCCATTGGTATCGCAGATAAATAGCATATCCTGAGTACCATCGTTCCAGACCGAAAGTCCATGTCCGCCCTTATACCGAATACCCCAGGAATCCAATAGCTTACCCGACTTATCATAAATCAATATGTTGTTGTGCGTATCGTCCCCTACCATAATTAATCGACCTTTAGAGTCCATTACCATTTCGTGGCAATTGTTCACCGGGGTTTTGGTCGGATCCAGATTACCCCACTCCTTGTGAACGCGATACCTATGATTGCCATGCCCAATTACTGAATCGTACAATTTGGGCTTCGCAGCGTTTATTTTGAAATACGGTAGTACAACCGCTGCTGCAGTGGCTTTAGCCGTGGTACTTAAAAAAGTTCTTCTAGTTGCATGTTTGTTCGCCATTGGGTTTTTGTCTTTTAGATTAATGTCCTTTTTCGCATTGTTTCATTTAAGTAATTTAAGGTTTCTTGGGCTTTTATGTTAAAATATCCTTGATTACTTTCCCCGAAACGTCTGTCAAGCGGAAGTCGCGCCCTTGAAAACGATAGGTCAGTCGTTCATGGTCCAGTCCCAGTTGATTCAATATCGTGGCCTGGACATCGTGGACATGCGCTTTCCCGCTAATTGCAGAGTATCCTATTTCATCGGTTTCCCCAAAGGTATAACCGCTTTTGGTTCCCCCTCCGGCCATCCACATGGTAAAGGCTTCCCCGTGATGGTCCCTTCCCAAAAAATTCTTTCCCGTCCGTGCCTCCATCATGGGGGTTCTACCAAATTCACCTCCCCAAACCAGGAGGGTATCCTCGAACATGCCCCGTTGTCTCAAATCTTTTATTAGGGCCGCCATAGGTTTATCGATTTGTACGCATTTGCCTCGGAGCCCCTCCCCTACACCATTTCCCGGCCCGGCTCCGTGCGAGTCCCATCCATTGTCGTATAGTTGTATGAATCGCACTCCATTTTCCACCAAACGGCGGGCCAAAAGACAGTTGTTGGCAAAGGAATTCTTACCGGGCGTAACCCCGTACATTTCTTGAATGTACTTGGGTTCCTTATTGATATTCATGACTTCCGGAACCGAGGTCTGCATTCTAAAGGCCATTTCATATTGTGAAATCCGGGTAAGGATTTCAGGATCTCCGGATTCCTGGTATTCCAGTTCGTTGATTTTGTTGATAATATCCACGGATTTTTTCCGCAGTCCGGAGTCGATTCCCCGCGGATTGTCCAAATTTTGTACCGGTGTTCCATTAGATCGGCATTGGACGCCTTGATACACCGTGGGCAAAAAACCACTTCCCCAAAGCCGTTTCCCACCAGAAGGGCCACCGGACGATAGCAGAACCACAAAACCGGGCAGATTTTCGTTGGGCGATCCAAGTCCATAGGTTACCCATCCACCCAAACTGGGACGACCCGTCCGTGGGGAGCCTGTCTGCATCAAAAATTGGGCAGGGGCATGGTTGAACTCATCGGTATGGACTCCTTTGAGTTCAACCATGCCCCTGCCCAATTTTTGATGCAGAC
>JBCCZF010000607.1:0-2369 GCA_039188035.1 Bacteroidota bacterium
GGGCTGACAAACAGCTCTTCGGCTGCTCTGGCAAACCCACCCAATCGCGCCGACGCTTCAAAGGCACGCAGGGCATTAAGTGGGGGGCCTTTCGGTCGTGGTGGCGAGATTGACATTTTCTAGCCTTAGTTTTTCTAACTTCATTTTTGATTGATGTTGGATTCTTTATATAGGAACCTTTGATTGCGAGTTTGACGAAATTCTAAACTAAATGTAATTTGTTTTAGGTTTATTCAGCTGCAGGAAATCCTTAAAAAAATTGGGAGTTTTCCGCAATTTTGGGTTTTTTTGGAGGGTTTGTGGCTGTTTTGTGGCTGGAGGTAATTGAATGGGATCCTTCGTTGCTCCTTTACTGCGTTCAGGATAAAGCTCAGGATGACTGCCTGGAATGACGTTCCGTTAAAGTGTGTTAAATAAGTACCGAACGTTTGGTAAAATTGAAAATGATTGTACATTTATCCCATGAGAATGGCAAAAGTATCAGATCAGGATATCATCAGTGGACTTATGTCCGTCTTTAGGGCCAAGGGCTATGACGGGGCCAGCCTAAACGAGTTGGCCGAGGCCACCGGGCTAAAAAAAGCCAGTCTCTACCATCGCTTTCCCGGAGGAAAAAAGGAAATGACCGATGCCGTGCTGGACTTTATGGAAACCTGGATCAACGAAACGGTCTATAAGGTGCTTTCCAACACGGAGGTTACACCCCAAAAACGATTAAAGGAGGCGTTGCACAACATTGGGGAAGTATACGGCCATGGCACCGAGGTATGTTTGTACCGTTCGCTGAGCATGGATACAGGGATGTCGCTTTTTGGCCAAAAGATAGAAAAGGGGATTGGCCAGTGGTTGGAATCGTTCCGCATTCTGGGTCAGGCCCTTGGAAAAGACGAAGCGACCGCCGCACAACTGGCCCAGCAGAATTTTGTGGAAATCCAGGGAAGTTTGGTATTGAGCAAGGCCACGGATAGTACTGAACCCTTTGCCCGGGCCATCCAAAGTATTGAACGGAGATATACGGCATAAAAAAATTTAAACCTTAAAATTACCGAACGTTCGGTAACTTAAAATAACGATTAATATTTAAATCATGAAAACTAGAAATTCAATTGTAGCCCTATTTGTTATGGCAATCTTGTTTGCCACGAACCTTAACGGACAACGAAAAAAGTCCGGTGAAGACACCTATCCAACCACTTTTCATACCGCCAAGGTGGCCGGCTTGGATATTTTTTATCGCGAAGCAGGACCCAAAAATGCCCCAACCTTGGTGTTGTTGCACGGATATCCCACGTCTTCGCACATGTTCCGTAACCTTATGAAGGACCTTTCCGAAGACTATCATTTGATCGCCCCGGACTATCCCGGGTACGGGCGTAGCTCCCAACCTCCCATGGCCGAGTTTGACTATACGTTTGACAACTTTGCCGAGATCGTGGATGAGCTGTTGGTACAACTCAAGGTGGACCGGTACGGTCTGTACCTGATGGACTATGGCGCACCGGTAGGGTATCGCATCTTTGAGAAACACCCAGAACGCGTAACGGCTTTTATTGTTCAAAATGGAAATGCCTATACCGAGGGATTGACGGATTTCTGGAACCCTTTGCGCAAGCTGTGGGCCGATAATTCCGAAGCGAACAAAAAGCCTTTGGAGGCCTTTCATCAAATGGAAGGGTTAAAATGGCAATACCTGCATGGGGTTCAGGACAGCTCCAAGGTTAGTCCGGACAACTGGTACCACGATCTACAACACTTGACCCGCCCAGAAAACAACGAAATTCAGCTAGCGTTGTTCTACGACTATAGAACCAATGTGGAACACTATCCGGGATGGCAAAAACTATTTAGAAAATACCAGGTCCCCACCTTGGTGGTCTGGGGGAAGAACGACATTATTTTTCCTGCCTCAGGAGCGCATCCGTACAAGCGGGATCTGAAGAACACAGAATTCCATTTGTTGGACACGGGACACTTCGCCCTTGAAGAAAAAGGGGATGAGATTGCGGCGTACATCAGCAAATTTCTAAAGAAAAACAAGATTCAATAATTAGGTTCGCTGCCCGCGACTCATTTTTTTCATGAGGTTACGGGTAGTGTTTTTGGGTTTAATCCGACTTAGGTTAGGCATAAAAAGTATATAATGGAACAAGAAATAAAACAGCCGGTACCTCCTTTTACCCTGGAGACGGCAAAGCAAAAAATACAACTGGCGGAAGACGCTTGGAACAGTCAAGATCCGGCCAAGGTTTCCAAGGCCTATACGGTGGACAGTGAGTGGCGGAATCGGTCGCAGTTTATCAATGGTCGGGAAGAAATTCAGGCTTTTTTGGCCGATAAATGGGAAAACGAGCGCCATTACAAGCTCAAAA
>JBCCZF010000608.1:0-2359 GCA_039188035.1 Bacteroidota bacterium
CCTTATTATCCTTTTGGCGGCGGGAAAGGGGCTGGAGAACGGGATTCGGGCGGATTTTGGAGGTATTGCCACCAATACCATGTTCACTTGGACCCAATCCATTACCAAGGCCTATAAAGGTTTGCCCAAGGATCGGGAGTTTAATTTTAAGACAGAGGATGTGGAGGCCCTCTGGCAGAATATCCCAGGACTTCGCTTCGTGTCCCCAAGGAACCAATCCGGGGGGTTCCGGGGATCTGGTAATGTGGTGCGTGGGCTAAAAACGGGTGCTTTTAGCGTATACGGCGATTATCCGGAAATCATTGAACAACAGCCTATGGACATCACTTCTGGCCGTTTTATCAACCATTCGGATATTCAAGACAGGCGCAAGGTGGCGGTCATTGGTCAAGATGTGAAAAAGAGCCTCTATGAAAAAGAAGAGAAGGTTTTGGGCAGCTATATAAAGATCAACGACGTGAATTTTATGGTCATTGGCACCTATAAAAAGAACGAAAATAACAACAGTGAGGCGCAAAAGGAGATTTATACCCCGTTCACCACGTTTTCGCAAGTGTATAATAGGGCCAATAATGTGGGATGGATGGCCATTACCGCTGTGGACAATACCCCGATTACAAGCATAAAGGAACAAATCTTTACATTGTTAAAGGAACGACATTCCGTTCACCCCAAAGACTTGAGGGCCATTGGCCATTTTGATCTTTATGAGGAATTCAGTCGGGTACTCCGTTTATTCGGGGCGCTTGAGTTCGTGGCCTACTTTGTAGGGATACTGGTGCTCTTATCCGGAGTTATCGGGGTTAGTAATATTATGCTCATCATTGTTAAGGAACGTACCAAAGAGATCGGGATCCGCAGGGCTCTTGGTGAAAGTCCTTGGTCCATTAAAAAACAGATATTGATGGAGTCCATTTTTTTGACCATCATTTCGGGAATGGCCGGAATTGCCTTTGGCGCCCTGGTCATTTACGGGGTCAATTATGTTTTGGCCATGAGCGGTCCTGTGGAAATGTTCGTGAACCCCAGTGTGAATTTGGGTGTTGTCCTAATTGCTTTGGTCATTTTGGTGGTGTCCGGGCTTTTGGCCGGTTTTATCCCCGCCAATGGGGCTATTAGGGTGAGGCCCATTGAAGCCCTTCGAACGGAATAGCAATAAGTCCACGAATTCAAGACGAGTTCAGTAAACGAATAATAAGCATCAATCAATCAAAATGAAGAAAAAAGTTACGATCGGTATTCTATTGTTTTTAGTGGTTTCCTTTTCGGCGGCCATGTACTATCTCTACCAAAAAAATGCGGAAGATCCCGTAGTCTATAAGACCGAGAAACCGGAGAAAAAAAACATCGTAAAAAAAACAGTGGCCACGGGTAGTATCCTTCCCTTGGAAGAGGTACTTATTAAACCCAATATTTCCGGGGTAATCGAAGAGATCTTTGTAGAAGGGGGCGATTATGTAAAATCCGGGGACTTATTGGCCCGCATTAAAGTTGTGCCCAATCTAAACGCTTTGAACAACGCCAGGAATGCCATTGATGCCGCCAAGATTGCGTTGGATGATCAAATACGGAACCTGCTGCGTCAAAAGAGTCTTTTTGAAAAAGGGGTTATTTCCCAAGTAGACTTGGAAACGGCCCAAGTAGCCCATGATCAGGCCAAACAAAGCTACCAGGCCGCACAAAAGGACTATGATATTATTAAGACCGGAACGTCCAAGGGTTATGGCAACGTGGCGAATACCCAGATACGATCTACAGTGAGCGGCATGGTGCTGGAGGTACCCGTGGAAAAGGGAAACCAGGTAATCGAGAGCAATAATTTTAATGAGGGAACCACTATAGCGTCGATTGCCGATGTGGAAAAGATGATTTTTGAAGGCAAGGTAGATGAATCCGAAGTGGGGAAGATCAAGGAAGATCTGCCGTTGGAGATTACGGTAGGGGCCATTGAGAATGCCGTTTTTGATGCCGTCCTTGATTATATTGCGCCCAAGGGCAACGAAGAAAACGGGGCCATACAGTTTGAGATAAAGGGAACCCTTACCAAACAGGATACCGTATTTATCCGCGCGGGCCTTAGTGCCAATGCCTCTATTATTCTGGGTAAGGCAGATAGCGTTCTCGCTGTAAAGGAGGCCCTGGTCCAATTTGATTCTACAACTAAAAAACCCTTTGTGGAAGTGGCTACCGGGGAACAACAGTTTGAACGTAGGGATATTCAACTCGGGATAAGTGACGGTATTTACGTGGAAGTGAAATCCGGTCTAGAGGAAGATGCAAAAATCAAGGTTTGGAACGAGGTAAAACCTGCCGAGTTTGGCGGGTAGGCACTATGTTACCCTAAGCAACTCCATTTTAA
>JBCCZF010000609.1:0-2358 GCA_039188035.1 Bacteroidota bacterium
TGTAGCTACCACTCGCGTGGCTCGTGGTACCTCCAGGAATCGAACCAGGGACACACGGATTTTCAGTCCGTTGCTCTACCAACTGAGCTAAGGTACCAGTTTTTCAATACTATTCGGTTCTGATGCCTACCTCCCGATAGCTATCGGGACGAACCCAGGTGCCGGTCATTTCAGGCCCTTTGCCAAGCGGGCCGTTTTTGCTAACTTTAGGCTTTGCAAAGGCGGGTGCAAATATAATTTCAAATTTAGGAACTACAAATAAAATAGCGGAAAAACCAAATTGTTTTTCTGATTTTTGCGACCATATATCATGAATTTTGTTGTCGATGCCGGAAATACGGCCACCAAATTGGCCGTTTTTGATCGGGGCCAATTGCTTTTTCAGAAAAATGCGGAGTCTGGCCGTGAAGCTATGGAAATCAAGGCGATATGTGACCGATACCCGGATATGGCACATGCCATTATCTCCAATGTGGGCCAATTGGACCGCACCGTAATGGCCGTGCTAACCGTGTTCTGCAAAGTACACCAACTTGGCCCGGCTTCCAAAAAACCCTTTAAGAATTCCTATGCGACCCCAAGTACCTTGGGCGTCGATCGTATGGCCCTGGCGGCCGCGGCTTTTTACCATAACCCCCAGGGCAATTCCCTGGTCATAGATACGGGCAGTTGTATTACGTATGATACGGTCAACGATTATGGGGAATATCTGGGAGGCGCCATCTCCCCCGGATTGGCCATGCGCTATAAGGCCATGCACCGGCAAACGGCCAATCTGCCCTTATTGGAGCCCCAAGAACCCTTGGATCTTATTGGAAACTCTACCAAAAATAGTATGCATAGTGGGGTATTTCTTGGCATGGTAAAGGAGATAGATGGCATTATTGCGGAATATCATCAGCGCTTTAAAGATTTAACAGTTATTTTAACAGGCGGCGACGCCCAATTTTTGTCCAACCGACTAAAAAATACCATATTTGCGGATTCCAATTTTCTACTAAAGGGGCTTAACCACCTGTTGGAATACAACAAGCAGTAAATGATCAGAAGAATTGTATTTGCAATCGTATGTATTGCCGTTTGGGGCACATACGCGCAAAATGGAACTGCCTCTCCTTATTCGTATTTTGGTATAGGCGACCTGCGATCTACCGCAACGGTCGAGAATCAGATGATGGGTGGTATGGGCATTTATGCAGATAGTATCCATATTAACCTCCAAAATCCCGCAGGCTATAGTAAATTAGGACTAACCACATATACAGCAGGCATTTCCAGAAGGGAATTGCGTCTCAAGAGTTTTACCGAGGAACAATCTACCGCCGTTACCAACCTGGATTATTTGGCCATAGGGTTGCGATTGGGCAAGGGATGGGGTATGGGCTTTGGATTAAGACCCTACTCCTCGGTTGGATACAACATTGTTTCCGAGGTGGATGACGGCGAAGAAACCGTAATTACCCAATTTGTTGGGGAAGGCGGCCTCAATAAAGTGTATTTTTCCATGGGCTATGAGTTTGCCAAAAACCTAAGTGTTGGGGCCACGGCCAGTTTTAACTTCGGGACCTTGGAAAGTGATCGTATCCAAGGTGTGGAAGGGGTCCAATTGGGAACTTTGGACCGGAGAACGTCCCGGGTCAACGGCATGGATTTTAATTATGCCCTATACTATACCCCAACTTTCAAGGACAAATATACACTCCATGCATCGGTACGGGTAAACACCCAGGCCAATCTAGTATCCGAGAATACCGAGGAAGTTGGATCTTTTGTTTTGGACAACCTTTTGGACCTGGAGGTGGACGAAGTTAACCTGGACGCTTTAGGACTTCGAAATACCGAACTTAAGATTCCCACCATTACTACCTTTGGCCTGGGTTTTGGTGAGGAGCGCAAGTGGTTTTTGGGCGCCGAATATAGTTTTCAGGGGCTTAGCTCCTTCCGGAACGATTTTATCGTCATCGATAATTTTGAATACAGGGATGCCAGCAGTTTTGCTTTTGGAGGCCATTTTATTCCTGATTATAGCACTTTTCAAGGGTACTTTAAGCGGATTACCTATAGGGCCGGATTGCGGTACGATCGCACGGGAATGGTGGTCAACGATACAGATATCAATAATTTTGGCATAACTTTTGGACTTGGTTTGCCATTGGGTCGTAATTCCTTCTCAAATGTAAACCTGGGCTTTGAGCTGGGGAGAAGGGGAACTACCTCGGCAGACCTCGTGGAGGAAAGCTATTTTAAGATCAATATTGGACTCTCGTTGAACGATATATGGTTCCAAAAAAGAAAAATAAATTAATAAAAAATTAGTACATTAACCGCTTTAAACATACAACTAAGATGAAAACGAAA
>JBCCZF010000610.1:0-2353 GCA_039188035.1 Bacteroidota bacterium
ACCCTGAATATCTTGTATGGTTTTTAAATATCATAAAAAATTTATATGTTTGAACATATAAACATATTTAATGCAGATCGCTATCAATCATTCCAGTCCCGTGCCCTTACATTTTCAGGTGGAGCAGCTTTTACGGCAGCTCATTAAGGAGGAGGCGTATATTAATGGCAAACCCTTGCCCAAAGAGGTAGATCTTTCCAAACTTCTTGGGGTGGCAAGAAATACGATAAGGCAGGCGACCAACAAACTGGTTTATGAAAATGCCATAATTCGAAAAAAAGGAGTGGGCACCTTTGTGGCCCCGAACAGTTTGAGTACCAAACTGAACAATTGGCCCAGTTTTACCGAGGAGATGAATCGGCTGGGTGTTAAAATAAAGAATTATAGCATTGAATCTTCATTTGTTGGGGCCAACGAAATATTGTCCAATATCCTTGGGGTTAAGGAGGGAAATGAAGTGCTTCAATTGGTGCGGTTACGCGGGGATGCAGAGGGCCCCTTTGTACTGTTCTATTCGTATTTCCACCCTAGGATTGGTTTAAAGGGGGATGAGGACTTTAGCCGTCCACTATACAAAACTTTGGAAACCGATTACGCTACCCGGCCCACAACATCAAAGGAAGAAATCAGTGCCATTGCCGCCGATAGGGACATTGCTATCCAGCTTCAAGTAAAGATAGGGACGCCGGTATTGTTTAGGAAAAGACGGGTGCTGGATCCTGGGGGACGAATAATAGAGTACAATCTCTGCTACTATAGAAGTGATAAGTTCACCTACAGCATTGATATCCATAGGGCTTGATTGATAAGGAAGCAAAAAGCGGTTTAGGGAAATGGGATTATAACCGATAGGACATGGATTAACGGGCTTTGTAAGGCTAAAGGGGCAATGTGCCAAAATAGGTTCGAAGACCCATTTGGTTGCCATTGGCGTTGGTATACTGCGGATTTATGGTGCCCCTTGCCAATAAACACTAAAGAATGGATTCAGAAAAAAGAAAGAGCACGCAGTTTCTTGTACCCGATCATATTTCGGAAACACCAAAGGGGACCTATGATATTTACCCCGGTTTTTCGGTGGCGGAAAATGCCATACAGACGGGATATACGGGACTGGCGGATTTTATAGAGATCCATAAGACGGTAATGATAGACGGATATGTGGGGGTGTTTTGGGACGATTTACGCCAGGGTTTGGACAGGGAGTTTAAGGCAAGGGGCATTGACGTTCTTTGGCACGATGTTTCCCACGCTTTAAAAGATAGTGATGTCATTGATGGTTTAATAGAGCCCTATTTGGGGGGGGACGACCCTCTTTTTGGAAAAAGAGCCGTATTAGACCTCGACGATTTTTTTAATACGGAAGGCCTTGTTTCCCTTGCGAGGGACCCAAGCGTAAATATCAATATTCTTTTTGGTACAGGTGCGGGCCTATGCGCTTGGGAGGTTCCATTGGTTTATGTAGATGTTCCCAAAAATGAAATTCAGTTTCGGATGCGGGCCGGCAGCATAACCAACCTGGGCGCCAAAAAAGCCGGTCCTCACAAAAGCATGTATAAGCGTTTCTATTTTGTGGATTGGGTGATTCTTAACCGTCACAAACAACAATTGGTTTCTAAAATAGACGTGCTTGTGGATGACCAACGGCCTAAAAAACCTTTTTGGACCACAGGTGAATGCCTGCGCAACAGCCTAGTACAGATGAGTGAGAATGTTTTTCGGGTGAGGCCCTGGTTTGAACCCGGGCCTTGGGGGGGAACCTGGATAAAGGAAAACATTGATGGATTAAGCAAGGATGTCCCCAATTATGCCTGGTCTTTTGAGCTTATTGTGCCCGAAAATGGGCTACTGTTGGAGGACCAGGGCAAGGTGTTGGAATTCTCCTTTGATTTTTTAATGTTCCAAGAGTACAAAAATGTATTGGGAGAGGCCGCCGATTTTTTTGGATATGAGTTTCCAATTCGATTTGACTATCTAGATACTTTTGACGGGGGCAACCTATCCATTCAAGTACATCCAAAACAGGAGTATTTCGTCCGGGAATTTGGTGAGGGGTTTACCCAGGACGAATGTTATTACATATTGGATACCAAGGAAAATGCGGATGTCTATTTGGGATTCCGGGAAGGTGTGGATGGCCAGCGGTTCCGTGAAGCGTTGGAGCGAAGCGCCCGAAAGGCTACCCCGCTTAACATGGATAATTACGTGCAGGCCATCAAGGCCAAAAAACACGATTTATTCCTGATTCCCGGTGGCACCGTTCACGGTTCAGGGAAGAACAACTTGGTTTTGGAAATTAGTGCCACACCTTACATTTTCACCTTTAAACTCTATTTACGGAGTGTACACACAG
>JBCCZF010000611.1:0-2352 GCA_039188035.1 Bacteroidota bacterium
CCAAAATGTATTGAAAACCTTACAATCCAAGGAATACCTATTGGATGCCGATTTGGAAGTGCCTTTTATTTTGGCCCATAGTACCGGTAATTGGCCCAAAAAGGATGAAATGGACGAACCCATAGTGTATGGGGACTATTATTTTTTGGAAGCCCTCGTAAGGGTTAAAAAACCTTGATCGAAACAAGTGTTGAGGGCTTCAACCTTACCTTGAAAAAGAGAATCTCCTCGGAATAACGGCCTTTAAAATGGATTTGGGAAACTAAATTTGCCGAACGGAGGAAGTTTAAGGCTACCTGTTTTAATATACCCGATAATTGAATATTTTACAAAGGCCTCCTTTTTAATTCGAGATACCATGGAAAAAACAATCTGGTATATACTACTGCCCCTTATACTATTGGTCCAGACAAGCTGCAGGGAGAAAACGGTACAAAGCTCCTTTCCCCTTGAGAAAATAGAAAGGGAAAGGATTCTTAAACTGGCCGACACCTATGGCAAATACCCCCCTAGGACCATTACGGATTCCATCTGTGCGCGTAGTGCCGGTGGTATCCATGATTTCTATTCCGAGGGAGATTATTGGTGGCCGGATCCCGATAATCCGGGAGGGCCGTACATTCGAAAGGACGGATTGACCAACCCCGATAATTTTACGGTGCATCGGGAAGCCATGATACGCCTTGGCCAGATTTCCGGAGCTTTGGCATCTGCCTACAAAATAACCGGTCATACGGAATATGTTGCACAACTGGCCCCCCATCTCAGGGCCTGGTTTTTGGACGAGACCACCCGCATGAATCCAAACCTCCTTTACGGACAGGCGATTTCCGGTAGGGTAACGGGCCGCGGCATAGGTATAATAGATACCATTCACCTATTGGAGGTGGCCAAGGCCGTTATGGCCATTGAAGATTCCGATGGTATTTCGAAGACCGATATACAAGGTATAAAAACGTGGTTTTCCCAATATCTGAAATGGATAACTACCCATCCCTACGGTATCGCGGAAAGGGACAACGGCAACAATCACAGTGTGTGTTGGGCACTTCAGGTCGCGGTTTTCTCCGAATTGACAGGAAATACCGAGCAGTTAAACTATGTACAAAACATGTATAAGACCGTTCTTCTCGAAGATCAAATGGATGAACGCGGTGCTTTTCCCTTGGAACTGGAAAGGACCAAACCCTATGGATATTCCTTGTTTACCCTGGACGCAATGACGGCAATTTGCCAGGTGGCCTCCGAGCACGGTGAAAATCTTTTTGTGTATTCCACATCAAACGGTAAGAACATTTCTAAAGGGCTCTCGTTTTTATATCCCTACGTAAAGGATAAAAAAGGCTGGCCCTATTCCAAGGATGTCAGGTATTGGGACGATTGGCCTGTACGGCATTCTTCCTTTCTTTTTGGCGGATTGGTCTTTGGGGACAAGGCATATCTAACCCTTTGGGAATCCTTGGACCCGGAATTCGATCAGCCGGAGATTATCCGAAACATGCCAATCCGATTTCCTTTGCTTTGGGTGAAATGATATGCTACTGATCATCTCTTCGAAACTGGGTGTAATTGTTCCAAGGAGAAGATACTGCAAAGCAAGGGAAATACCCGTTGAGACTTTTCCAGGAATATTCGGGAATTGGTATAGTTTTTCCATCGCAGTTCAATTTTGGAGTTTACTTTTCGATGGTAGGGAGCTTTTGCTCCTTGTTTTTGGGTTATCTCCCCGATTTTGAAGGTACTGGAGGTATTGAGGATACCCAAAAACATCCATAGGATCTTGGTCTCCTTGTTACGAGCTTTTTTTTCGGGAGAACGTAAATCACTTGTATTTCATAAACGCCGTGGCCGGGATCATCTCATCAAACTCCTTAATTGCAATAGTAGATTTCAGCGATCTCGGATCGAAAGCCAGGTATCCTTTACCCGGGAGATATGTTAAAAGTCATATTAACAATGTCCCCTTTTGAGTTTGTGGATGTCATATTTCGCTCCACCACTATAACCTCATGTCGGTGGCATTGGCCATCCAAGGACTTCATATGCCTAGTGCATCCAGAGACTACTTGGGGATAATTTGATTCCATCTTCAGGGTGCTTATAAACCTTGGTGTATTCGTCCATGTACCATCATATTTAGTACTCCCCGGACGAATCAAATCCCCTTTGTGGTATTTCTTGGCGCGTTGGCATATCGGATTTGATATTCAATACCTGTAGGCCAAATTTTATCATCCACAACGTAGTAATATATGGTGATAGCTTTGAAACCCAGAGGAGTACGACAAAGCAAATGATGCTTGAGGAGCTCCAATTGGCCGTAGCTACTGTTTATCGTTTTTTTTCTGCTGG
>JBCCZF010000612.1:0-2351 GCA_039188035.1 Bacteroidota bacterium
GGGAGAACAAAAAGTTCAAGTGCGCTTTACGGATTCCCGACATAGTTTTCCCTACGCCCTAGATATAGCTTGGGAAAGTTTTTTGCCCAAACCGGCTCCCCAATGTCCCATTCGGTTGCAGACCCGTCTAGTGGCTCCCAAGGTCGCTATTGGGCAATTGGCCCGTATGGAGGTAGTGGTGACCAATACCGGCCAAGGGTCGTTGTCCATGACAACTGCCATAATCGGGATTCCCAGTGGGGCCAGCCTGCAACCGTATCAATTAAAGGAATTATTGGATACCAAACAGGTTGATTATTACGAGCTTTTCGAAAACCAATTGGTATTGTATTGGAAAAGTATGGGGCCCTCAGAGGTAAAAATCATTCCCCTGGATCTCAAGGCCGAGATTGCCGGAAGTTATAGGGCCTCGGCCAGTACCGCCTATTTGTATTACGGGGACGAGTTTAAGGATTGGGTCGAGGGGGTTTTGTTGGAGGTTGAATAATCACCTATTTATCTGGCTTACAATGGTACGATCCTTTATTTTATTGTCCTCGGCCAAGAGGAAGGCTTTACCGAGAATTATGGATAAAGTGGTGTCTCCTTCAAAAGGTAAAAAAAGGTCACTTTTCCTGTTTACCTGAAAAACCGAATCTCAAAGCTATCAATAATTTGCTATTTGTCCTGCGGGAAGCGTTCTACGGCAAATACATTACGCCAACATAAGCCGGTTGTATTGAACCCTAAATCACCCCCTTTTCCCCGATCCGTTTTAAAAAGGCCTCCTTCATACGTTTGCTGACCACCAGGGTATGGGATTCCAGGGAAATGCGGTTCCCCTCCACTTCCTGGATGTGGTTTAGGTTTACGATATGCGACCGATGGATACGGATAAAATCGGTCTCTGGAAGTAGGTCTTCCACATAGGCCATGGTCTGTAAGGCCAAGATCATATCATTTTGGGTATGGATCTTTACATATTCCCCATAGCTTTCCACAAACAGGATATCCTTAAAATCCACTTTCACCATTTTCCGATTGGTCTTTACAAAAACGTAGTCGCTCGTATTCCGGGTATCCTGCTGCATCGTTCCTTTGCCTTTAAAGGCAATAAGTTCTATGGCCTTTTCCACGGCACGCAGGAAACGCTGAAAGGAAATGGGTTTTACCAAATAATCCACCACGTCCAAATCATAGCTCTCCAGGGCATATTCGGAGTAGGCTGTCGTAAATAGGGTCACCGGGGGCTTCTTTAACAATTTTAAGAGGTCAATTCCGGTAAGGTCGTCCATCTGGATATCGGAAAGCAAAATATCCACCTTTGTATTTTCAATGATCCGCTTGGCCTCCAAGGCATGTCCAACACTTCCCACAACGGCCACCTGATCTATTTTTTGGCAATAGCTGGCGAGCAGATCACGGGCCGGTGCCTCATCGTCCAGTATTAAGAGGGTATAGGGTTTCATTGCATTTCTATTTTTTTCGTTCCAGGGGCAATTTTAATTCCATCCGATACACGTGGCCATCGTTGCTTTCTGTAAGGGAATACTGGTCTCCATACAAAAGGGACAGTCGCTTTTTCATATTCTTCAGACCTACGCCCCCATAGGTCAAGGTGGTGCTTCCTGTATGCCTTTTTATGGAATTTGAGATGGTAAAATACAACATATCATCTGCTTGCACCTGTATCTCCACCCGAATATACCCCTTGGGATTATTCACGGCATCGGAATGTTTACAGGCATTTTCCACCAAATTAACAAGAATAAGGGGAGCGACTAAATGATAACCCTTGTTACCCGCGAAATTGAACCGAATATTGACCTTGGAGGCACTTTTCATGCGATGGATCTCCAATAGATTTTCAATGACCTCGATTTCCTTGTTCAGTTCTACCGTGGCATGGGTACAATCGTATACCATAAAACGTAAAATCCCGGAAAGGCGCTCGATCATCGGGGCGGCTTTTTCGTTGCCCGTTTGGACATAGGAGTAGATGTTGTTCAAGGTATTGAACAAAAAATGCGGGTTGATCTGTGATCGTAAAAGGTGCAGTTCGGTCTGGAGTTTTTCGGCCCTAAGCTGTTCTTCCCGCTCCCGTCCCAAATGCCACTCCCGTACATAGTAGAACATGCTGGAGACAATTAAAATTAGTATTAAGGATAGTAGATTATATCCGTATGAACTCCAATAGGACGAATCCATGGGGTATTCGTAGGGCATCTCGCTGTCCACCAAAACATAGAGGACGTTTACCGTGCTTACCATTAAAAAAGTGAGTACAAAATACAGTAGGTATCGCCGTTGAAACAAAAGGGGAAGCAATTTGTAGTAATGGAAATAGACCACTACCATGGACATCAACGTAA
>JBCCZF010000613.1:0-2343 GCA_039188035.1 Bacteroidota bacterium
AAAACAGAAGAACATAAATGATGTTGAGTATCAAAACCAAGCTATATTCTTTTTTCCAAACCAACTTTTCCCACATAGATTATCCCTTTATCGGTGTTTGCGTCTTTATTTTCTCCTTGCCCAGGGAAAGCATATTGGAAAAAAGCTTGAAAGCCCCAGGCACCCCTGCCGGCAGTTCCCTGAAAAAACTAAGCCCCGTATAGATATAATTTCCATCCCCATAGGGGGCCACAATAAGACTTCCCTCCTTGGAGGTCTCCCCTTGATCGCCCATGGAGAGGATTGCCGTAAATTCCGGGGACCATTTTTTGGGAAAGTACAGTCCCCGCTCCTGTACCCAACCATCAAAATCCTCAGGTTCAATGGAATTGGGAAATTGTACCAAGGGATGGGACTTGGCCAGAATTTTTACCTCGGAATTTTCATCGGTGACCCGATCTCGGGATAAGGTAATGGGATAGGGGGCAATCCCTTCGAATTGCGAGTTCCACCGCCCTGCAGTATTGTATTGAACAATAAGGTTGCCTCCCTTCTTAACATAGTCCAGGAGATAGCGTTGCTTAAACTTTAGTTCGGGGACTACATTGTAGGCGCGTATGCCCATCACTACGGCGTCGTATTTCTGTAATTCCTCCAGGGTAATGTCATCAGGCTGTATTGTATGTACCGTATAGCCGATCTGCTCCAGGCTTTCCGGTATTTTGTCCCCGGCACCTTGGACATAGCCGATATGTTCCCCGATCTTTTGGATGTCCAGGCGTACTATCTTGGATTCGGCCGGTAGTAGGATACTCTGAGTCGGAATATGGTCGTAGGCGATTTGTACCAGTTCTTGGGACAACGTCCTTCCGTTTATTTTTACCACGGGAGCTATAAAAGTTTCGTCTTGATAGGAGGGAGGTGTCAAGAGAAAGGAAAAGGTTTGTTCGTCGCCTTTTTTCAAGATATGGAATTCCTTGGGCTGTCCCTTCAGAACCCATCCCTTGGGAGCGGGAAGTTCAACGGAACCCTGTACATTGTCCGCATGTGCTTTTACCGTAATCTCGATTTCCTTGGGGTCGCTATTGGAAAAAATAAACACATTATCGCTAAGACGCACTGTGGCCTTGGGCACAATTTCAAAGGGGGCATATAGCTCGCCCTTGTCCGGTTTGGAATACCTGTGTACCACCGCTTTGGTATAATTGATGGTCTTTCCGGCAATTTCCAGCGTAAAAGTCGCATGAAAGGCCCTGGGCGTTTCGGGAAGTCCAATACGATCCACCTCTGCTACTGTATACATGCCCAAACTTCCCTTATCCTTTAACCAATAGGGGCTGCTATATTGGGCATCTTTAGGAATATCGAGATTTCTTTTTAGTTGAACCCGTTTGTTTTCGGTCAATTCCAAATTCTGGTCTTCCAAGGTAGCATTGCCCAATATAACTGATTTAAGGGTGATGCCTACATGACTTCGGTTAATGGCCTCCAAGCTCACGGGAACCGCTTGCCCAGGATTTCCAAAGGCCTGATCGGCCGATGCTTCCAGATACAGCCCACATATGCCAGCAATCAATTCCTTGATCTGTTTGGATTTGATTTCCCTCCAGTACCGATCCTCAAGATTGTGTATGCGCTCATAGGCATTCATTAATTCCCCGATATGCACCGAGGGATTTTTAAAATTGAAATTTGCCTCAATACCATAAAGAATATCGCCAATGGCCTTGCCTCCTTGAAGTCGGGTCCAACGTGTGTCAATTCCGTCAAAAAGGTTTGTCTTGTCCTGGGGCAAGTCCCCCTGGATCAGTTCCAGATAGTCTTCCTGACTTCCCCTTGTGGACAAGGTGCCAAAACCTTGGGAACGATGCTGACTTCGGGATCGTGCCGCAATCTCGTTATTGGAGAGCCCGGACAGGGGATAATAAGCTCCAATATCCACAGAGAGCAACCTGGACTTGTCCGCTTTTTCAAAATTCTCCCGGCTACCGTAAAACCACCAGGACGTATTAAAAAAAAGTCTCCGGGGCTGCCAGACCGAGTTGTGTTCTAGCTGTTCTGGGAAGGCGTTGGTGTCTCCTGCCAAGTCAAAGGCCTCCACCCCCAACATAGCGGACGTGGTATGGTGGCCATGGGTGGTGCCCGGGGAACGATGATCGAACCTGTTAACGATGATGTCCGGTCTAAACGTGCGGATTACCTGTACCACATCGGCCAAGACCTGTTCCTTGTTCCATATCTTAAGAGTCTCGTCCGGATGTTTGGAGTATCCAAAATCATTGGCGCGCGAAAAAAACTGTTCTCCACCATCCAGGTTCCGGGCGGCCAAAAGCTCCTGGGTTCGCAGTACACCCAAAAGTTCCC
>JBCCZF010000614.1:0-2341 GCA_039188035.1 Bacteroidota bacterium
ACCAAATATTCCCTCGAACCCTGGAGAGGATACCGAGGCACATGCAAACTCCTCTCCAATCTGTTCGCCAGAAGCGTCTTTTAGTATATTGTTCCATGCATTATGGGTATCCCCTGCAAGAACAACAGTGGGTTTTCCCTTCAATAGCGCGAACAAATGCTCGCGATCCACGGGATAACCATCCCAAGCATCTAGGTTATAGGGAACCAAAGCGGCCAATCGGGCCTGCTCCGTTGCGGTCAAGGTGGAGTCGCCCGCCAGGGCCCTTCCCTTTAAGGTGGAAAGTTCCACAATGGCCGTTTGCAATGCTCCAAGGGTTTCGGGGGAGGTATCCCCTGCGGCCACTTGTCCTATTAAGATCAAAAGTTCTGCAGGTACGGTCATTGTACCCATAAGCACCTGTTGTCCCAACACTTGCCAAGTACAATTATTCCCCGAAATGGCACCGGAGACCCAGTTTAATTGATCGGCACCCAGTAGGCTCCTGTCCGGATCGGACAGGGCGGTCTGGAAGGCGACAAAGTCAAAATTGCCATCGGCCTGGAAAAAATCGGTAAAGCTCAACTGTTTGTCCCTGCCTACAAGTCGCGTATCCAGCATAACGAGATTTGCCAAATCGCCAAACTCAAAATTGCGATAGATAATTGAGCCCTCCTGGGTACGGATGGGAAGGTACTCCCCATGTACCTGTATGGCCCTTCGTTTTCGCTCCTCATAGGAACCCTCCGAATCGTCATGGTTTTCCGCCCCATCCTTATAGGCATCGTTGGTAATCTCATGATCGTCCCACACCACGATAAACGGTTTTTTCTGATGGGCCAATTGTAAGGACTCATCCGTACGGTATTGACGATACCTAAGGCGATAATCTTCCAGGGTCAATATCTCTGTGCGTGGATCGTGTACACGGTCAAGGGGCTCCGTATTTTCACTGGTCCCGTATTCTCCTTCACCATATTCGTAAATATAGTCCCCCAAGTGGATGATAATATCGGCATCGCTCTTGGCCATGGCATTATACACATTGAATAGCCCCGTAGGGTAATTGGAGCAGGAACAGGAAGCCAGTTTAAGACTTGCCAGGGCCATTCCCGCAGCCGGAAGTGTAATGGTCTCCCCTATTATGGATTCTTCCTCCAAGGCCTCATGCAAAAACCGATAGTAATATTTCCCGTGGGAAGGCAATCCCGTGACGTCCTGAACAACCGTAAAATCAACTTCTCTTGAGGTTTCTACCACACCTTCTTTTACAATATTCGAAAAACCATGATCGGTGGCCATCTGCCATTTTACCGGAATCACCTGGTTCACTTCCTCCGAGGTAGGTGTAAACCGGGTCCATATGATGACGGCGGAGGCGGAAGGGTCAAAACTGCCCACCCCGTGTAAAAAACGCGGTATCTTATCCGGGGGGTTGCCATCCCCGTGAAAATCCTTTACGCAAGCCAGCATTTGGGAGCTAAGGATAATCCCTCCCGAGGCAATTACCGATTTGGCCAGAAAGGCCCTTCTAGACAGTGGTTTTCGTTCCATGTTGTTTTTTGTTCTAAAAGTATCCGGGCAAGGTACCCCTAGGGTTAATTGAAGATTAACCAATGGTAATGCTTTGGGGAGTCGGGTTAAGAAAAAGAAAAGTGGCATCTCCGATCCCTACCCATATCCACGGAAAACCCATTATTTTTGACATAGGTACCTATATGGCAAATACATTATGGATTACAAAGAAGTCAATCGCCAATCCTGGAACAACAAGGTGGACATACATTTAAATTCCGATTTTTATGATATGGAGGGATTCAGGCACGGAAAATCCTCCTTGAACGAAATTGAGCTGCGTCTTCTGGGAAAGGTTGAAGGAAAAACCATTTTGCACCTTCAATGCCATTTTGGTCAGGATACCATTTCCCTGGCACGTTTGGGTGCCCAGGTTACGGGCGTGGACCTATCCGATAAGGCCATCCAGACAGCTCGCGAGCTGGCTCAACGGGAAAAGGATATGCAGGGCATAGCTTCCTTTGTTTGCTGCGATCTGTACGACCTACCTCGGCATCTGGACGAAACCTTCGATATCGCCTTTACTACCTATGGTACTATTGGGTGGTTACCCGATCTGGATAGGTGGGCCAATATTATTTCGCATTATCTGAACCCTGACGGAAAGTTGATTTTTGTGGAATTCCACCCCGTGGTATGGATGTTCGATGACTATTTTAAACAGGTGGCCTATCCCTATTTGAATTCCGGCCCCATTATGGAAACCTTGGAAGGAACTTATGCGGATCAAAATGCCGATTTGGAACAGCCATATGTCATGTGGAACCATGGCCTGGGCGAAGTAATC
>JBCCZF010000615.1:0-2327 GCA_039188035.1 Bacteroidota bacterium
ATTTTATCCATTTTTAATCACCTTCTTTAAACGGATTATCCGTTTGGTCGATAAATGCCTCTTAGTAAAAGATTCTTCTTTACGCAAATGTCCCGAAACCCTATTTTTACATCACAATTCCATAAAAATTACTTCAATCACGTGAAGCGATTGTTCAACGTATTGTGCTTGTCGGTGTTTTCCTATGTAGGGAACGCCCAAGATTTTTCCATAAATTTTATACCGGTGGACACCTCCCGGGCAATGGAAAAGGAACTTCTAGTAAAGAAACTGGAACGGCGATTCCAAGGAAAACAGGCAATCTTAAGGAAAACCAAGAAAGGAAAGCTTAGGGCGGCACTACTTGATATCCATGAAAAGAAACACCAGGAATTGATTCAGGAAATCAACAACAATGCCTATCATTTAAACAATGCCTATACCCAATATTCGGAACAACTTTTGGCCCAGCTTAAGGAAAACAATCCCGGGTTAATTCCTAAAGATTTGATGCTTTTGGTAAGTAAATCACCCCACTTGAACGCATATGACACGGGAGATGGGATCATTATTCTAAACATGGGCACCTTTAGTTCCCTTGAAAACGAGGAACAACTAAAAAGCATTCTGGGCCACGAAACGGCACATGCCCTTTTGAACCATGTGAGGGACAATATGGAGGGGTTTATCAATACCTACCTGTCCAAGGAATCCAAAAAGGAGGTACGGGATATCTACCGGTCCCGCTTTAACCGGAACAGCCAAGGGGTGGCCTTTTCCAAAAAACGCCTGTACCAGAATAGCAGTATTCGTAGGCTACATGAGTTTGAAGCCGATTCCCTAGGATTACTGATTTTCCAAAAGGCCACG
Organism: Bacteroidota bacterium; assembly: GCA_039188035.1. Classification (GTDB taxonomy): domain Bacteria; phylum Bacteroidota; class Bacteroidia; order Flavobacteriales; family Flavobacteriaceae; genus Ulvibacterium. The sequence continues at coordinate 850 of JBCCZF010000615.1, forward strand.
GAATATCCCCAAGAGAGCTATTACAGCATACAAGGGCTAAAGGAGCACGAGGAAGAGCGGCAGGAACTGGATCAGGAACTAGAAATCAAAAAAGCGACCTATACCCGATATTTTAATTTGCCCTCCCTGCCCTTTGATCACCAATGGATGGCCTTGGAGGACTTTAGTTCCTACACCTATGACAACTACACCCAAAAGTTTGATGTGGATTCCCTAAAGACCCATCCGGACCTTCAAGTCCGTATGGAACGGTTGCAACGCATGTTGGGCAGCGCCTTTGATCCGGAAAAGCCCCCAAAAGGCCCTAGTCCAGAGTTTGTGCACCTAAAGGAAAATGCTTTGCTGCAACATGTGGCCGATCTGTATGACCTTAAACGCCATGGGTACAGCATTTTTATAACCTTGCACCTACTGCAAAAACATCCGGAAAATCCCTATTTGTTACGCTATCTAGGCCATAACTTTACAAAGCTGTACGAAGCGAAAAAGCAATACCGTTTTAACCGGTACGTACCCAAGCTTATCCCCAACAAGCAAACGGCCAATACGGTACAGTTCCTAAACTTCCTATGGAATCTGGAGCTGGAGGATTTTCAAAAGATCGGGACGTATTATACAAATGGGTCAAAAAGACCCTAGTTCAACTTCTCCAACCGCACCTGGTTATAGGCCGCCTCGCGGTTGAATTCACGGATAAGGATATAACCCTCCTTGGCCCGCATTACCGACAGGGCGTGGTCTTTGGAACTCATGTCGATCTGTTCATGGCGAATTCCGTCACTTGTGATTTTAACAATACCAAAATCCACTTTCGCTCCCGTGCCTCGCTATCCTTTACAAAATCGCGGTAAAAGAAGTAGAGGCCTCGGTCATTATCCACGTATTGGGAAAAGAGGTAGTCCGTGGAATAGCCCTTGGTCTTGGCTTTGGTAATGGTCTCCACCATTTCTAGGTTAAAATCGGAATCGAACAAAAGAATCACAAAATCCGTGGATTTCTGGGTGTAACCCAAGAGTAAATTATAGGTATCCTTTGTTTTTTCGGTCAAGATGCCTACCCGGCCATCCTTAAACAGAAAGAAACGTTTGGGAACCAACTGGTAGTTCTTGTCCACCTTTCCGTTCTCGGCAATATCCATAAGAGGCCCGGCATCGTTCCAAAAAAAACGCTTTTTTAGCTTTTCCCCGCCGTTTCCCGTGTCCAGAATCAGCCGTTCAAAGCCTAGGACCGCTTCTGCTTGTTTGCTTAAGATCATCCGGACCATGGAAAAATCGGTATTGTTCAATGCGCTATAGGAGAATCCTCCATAGCGGTATTGGTCCTTCCTCGCCTTTTCCTTATCAAAAAATTCATATTCAAAAACGGTACTTCCCGTATCCATATTCTTGGCGACCAAGGCACTGTGGGTAACACCACCCTTTTTGTATTTGTTTTGGTCCATAATCAACAAATCCCCCTCATTGCCCACTATTCTTAGG
>JBCCZF010000616.1:0-2322 GCA_039188035.1 Bacteroidota bacterium
GCCATGCTCCTCTTGAATCTGGATGTTGAAGCCGTGATGCAGAAGGCCATTGCTGAAAAAGGGGCCAATCGGTTTTTGGTGGAAATGTTGGTTCCCTTTATCGTGGGCCTGACCCTTTTGTTTCTTTGGGTAAAATACGTCCATAAGCAAAGTCTCACTTCCCTGACCACTTCAAGAAAAAAAATTGATTGGAAACGGATCTTTTTTGCATTCGGGCTTTGGGGAGCTTTAATCGTAGTAATGACCGGAGTGGATATTTTCCTTTCTCCGGAGGATTATATTTGGAACTTAAAATGGGAACCTTTCCTATACCTGTTGATCATCGCATTGCTCCTGATTCCCATACAGACCAGTTTTGAGGAATACTTGTTCCGCGGATATATGATGCAAGGCATTGGGATCATGGCCAAAAACAAATGGGTGCCCTTGGCCATTACCTCGGTATTGTTCGGCCTTATGCACTTGGGGAATCCCGAAGTGGAAAAGTTGGGGCCTGGGATACTCGTATATTATATAGGTACCGGTTTCTTTTTGGGCATACTGACCTTGATGGACGAAGGTTTGGAGCTGGCCTTGGGTTTTCATGCCGCAAACAATACCATAGCCGCGCTTTTGGTCACCATGGAGGGTACGGCATTCCAGGTGGATGCCATATATAAAAACGTGGCCGAACCCAATTTGGGTTTTGATGCCCTACTGCCCGTTTTTGTAATCTTTCCCATACTAGTATTCGTTTTTTCCAAAGTGTACCGATGGGCGGATTGGAAAGAAAAACTCACCGGATCAATCCCGTCAAAAGAGGAATTTTATGCACTACGCGAAAGTGGAGAAAACAAATAGGTACATACACCGTACATTTAGCCTTAACGGATTTCGTCACGATGTGGAGTCCCTGAGGGAAGTGGCCTATTCCCTAATTAAGGAGGGGGAGGATTTTGAAAGAAGTATGGGGGATTTTTTGTTGGATTGGTTGGACGACAGTCCAACCCTGACCGTTAGTACTTCGGGATCCACGGGAAGCCCCAAAAAAATGCTTCTGCAGAAAACGCATATGCGAAATTCGGCCCTTGCCACCGGAAACTTCCTTGATTTGAGTTACGGGGATTCGGCCCTATTATGCCTTCCTCTGGATTATATTGCGGGAAAGATGATGTTGGTACGCGCCATGGTGTGGGGCTTGGCCTTGGATTATGTGGCCCCGTCTTCCCATCCCTTATCCCTTACGCAAAAATCCTATGATTTCTGTGCCATGATCCCCATGCAGCTCAAGAACACATTATCCCATCTGGAACGTGTAAAGACCATAATCGTTGGTGGGGCTCCGGTTTCGTCGGATCTACAGGCAAGGATTCCCCAGGGGAAAAACCGCATTTTTGAGACCTATGGGATGACGGAAACCGTTTCCCATGTAGCGGCCCGATTGCTAAATCCAGATACGGATTCCATGGCTATCTCCCCAAAAAACCCATCGTTTAAGGCCTTACCGGAGGTTACCTTTTCCACGGACAAACGCAACTGCCTGGTACTATCCGCCCCAAGCGTATCAGAGACCGAAATTGTGACCAATGATATTGTAAATCTTATCTCACCCACGGAGTTCCAATGGCTCGGACGGCTGGACAATATTATCAACTCCGGAGGGATTAAATTGGTTCCCGAGCAAATTGAGGCCAAGCTTTCCGCCCTTTTGGACACCCGGTTTTTTGTAGCTGGGGTACCTGATGCCGATTTGGGACAAAAGGTAATCCTTGTATTGGAGGGTGAAGGGGATACGGATGATATACTAGAGCGCATTCGAACATCGGGCACGTTGGATTCCTTTGAAATTCCCAAAAAAATCTATGGCATTCCCAAGTTTGCCCTGACGGAAACAGGCAAAATCCATAGAAAACGTACTTTGGGGATGCGCTCCAAATAACTTCCCTCAATCAGAAGGGCCACTCCCTCATTCCTCATTTTAAACGGATTTTGTAGGATATAAGTTTGTATCAAACTCTAAAACGCGATACAAATGAAACAACGAATCCTCTCAGCAATCTGTTCTTTCACCACAGTCTTCGGTCTTACACAACAAGAACCCGTTTCCACTCTTCAAACCGAAAAAGAGTTACACGACAAATTGGTGACCTTGCGTTGCCATGCAACAATTGATGATTCCAAAACCCCCTTATTCATTGTTGACGGGGTGCCTACCGCAGCAGATGATCAAATTTTTAAGGAACTTGATTCCAAAAAGATTCGTTCAGTGAAACTACTCAAGGATCCCGTTTCTTGGGCATGCTACAGCAGTGCCGCCAAAAACGGAGTCATCCTAATTACGAC
>JBCCZF010000617.1:0-2321 GCA_039188035.1 Bacteroidota bacterium
AAACATCAATTAAATCTAATCTTTTAAACCAATGAAAATGAGAAAATGTATTCTATGTCTGACCATTGCACTTTTTATAGTGGGTATTGGTAAGGCGCAGGAGTTTGAGGTAGGGACCAATGTCATCAATGCAGGAATAGGCTTTGGTGGATATTATGGTTTTAGTATAGGATCCGGGGTTTCGGAAAGCCCTGTTTTTAGCGTAAGTTATGAACGTGGCATATGGGATATACCAGGGCCCGGGGTAGTAAGCCTAGGAGGATTTTTTGGCCGAAAGACCTTTGAGTTTGACGATGCTTTTGGCAACGATCTCAATTGGTCCTATACTACAATAGGATTCCGTGGCGCTTACCACTACACCGGGCTGGAAGTGGAAAACCTGGATGTTTATGGAGGGGTTATGGTCCATTATGATATTTTTAGCGGTGATGATTTTGACGATTATGATAGCAGACCTTCGGCAACGCCTTTTGTTGGGGCACGCTGGTTTTTTGGGGATAGTTTTGCGGCTTTTGCGGAAGGAAGCTATGGTGTAGCTTTCCTTACCCTTGGCGCATCTTTCCGGTTCTAGACAATTCCTGTCCTTACATAGGCAACGATCTTTTGGGCCCTGATTTCCAATGTTTGAAATCAGGGCCTAAATATGGGTCGGGTCGGTTGTTACCTCAATTTTAATGGCACTTCAGGAAGCATGGAACCGATAATCCTAAAAAGGAAGTGCATATACCTAATGCCTTTTGCAACTGATATGCGTTTCTCTTGCGCAGAGCACTATGTGGATAGCCTGGTTTTGCGTACTACCCATAAAACAGTTCACATGCGATTATAATGAGAATGAGGATGTAACCCTTAATAATTACGCCACTTCTGGGTCAACTCAAAAACATGTTTCAGGATGCCGGCCTCTTTTTGGTCAAATTCCACATGCCGCCGTGCCATCATTACCTTGGCCGCCTCAAAGGCTTTTTTGGGCATATAAGTAGTAAAACCCGAGGCGCCCCCCCAACTAAAACTAGGAATAAAGTTACGGGGAAAGCCGGGCACATAGATATTGGAGTTTACCCCAATTACCGTCCCGGTATTGAACATGGTATTTATCGCGGTCTTACTATGATCGCCCATCATTAGACCGCAGAACTGGAGTCCGGTCTGTTCAAAACGCTCAGTGGCATAGTTCCAAAGGCGTACTTTGGCGTAATTGTTCTTGAGGTTGGAGTTATTACTATCTGCCCCAATATTGCACCATTCCCCCAAAACGGCATTGCCCAAATACCCTTCATGCCCCTTACTGGAATAACCGAAGATTACGGCATTGCTGATTTCCCCACACACCTTGCTATACGGTCCAACAGTAGTAGGGCCATAAATCTTGGCTCCCATTTTTACTACTGCGTTATCACAAAGGGCAAACGCCCCCCGGATAAGGTTTCCCTCCCAAACCTGGGAATTCCTGCCCAAATAGATGGGGCCTTCCGCAGCGTTTAAAATACTATATTCCACCTGGGCCCCTTCTTCCAAAAAGATATTTTCACGGCAAATCAATTTATTGGTGGGTGAAATTGGAGCACTACTGCGGCCCTGTGTAAGAAATTCGAAATCGGCCCGCAATGCTTCCCCATTCTTGGAAAAGATATCCCAGGTGCGCTTAATTTGGATAAGCGATGCGTCAAAGTCGATCCGCTTATACCCCAAAAGCTCAGTTTCATCTTTTGGCGATTCCGCGACATAGGCCAATACCCGGTCTTCATAAAAAAGCGCTTCATTTTCCTGCAAAGCCTTTATTTGTTGTGAAACGGCTTCTGTGGGCAAATAGGATCCATTTATAAAAACATTGGAATGGGCCAAAACCAAGGGAAACTTGGCATTAAGGTAATCTTCGGTCAGGGAGGAGGTCTCTGTCTTAAGGTATTTCTCCCATTTTTCCCGTATGGTCAGTATCCCGATTCGAATGTCGGCCACAGGGCGCGTGAAAGTGAAAGGCAACAAGTGGTTACGAACGGAACCGTCAAAAAGAATAGGGTTCATGGTTTGATCAGTTTTTTGGTACGCCCTACGACTTCAACGCCGGTTTTGAACGGAAATTATCCTTAGTATAAAACAGCGATGGTAATGGGAATCCATCTTGCAAGGAGCTTATGTTCTATTGGCGGTACAATTCCCTAACGCCTTATTTCGATAAATCGTTCAATTTTTCTTTTTCCTGTTTGGAGAGCTTGTCATACCCTACTCTGTTTATTTTATCCAGGATACTGTCCAATTCCGTCTGTTTGGAGGCTTTATGCACATTGTATTGATCATCCAAGGTGGATACGCCCTTTGCC
>JBCCZF010000618.1:0-2319 GCA_039188035.1 Bacteroidota bacterium
CCGCACAACGGGCCGCCGAGCAAGACCAAGAATATCGGAAACTTGTAAAGGAAATAGAAGATCGCCACCTGACGACCATTAAGGAGCTGATTCCCATAAACGGGCAAAGTCGCATCCTAAGTAAGGTGAAGAGTGATCTGAACACATTGGAAACGCTTTTGGAAGGGGCTTTTCTCATTGGCGAAATCACCCCAAAACTATCGGATAAAATCGTGAGTTTTGGGGAACTACTATCATCCTATATCATATGCGAGTTTTTTAAGTCCCAGGACTTGGATGCCGTACGTAAGGATAGCCGTGAATTGATAAAAACGAACGAGCTTAATGGGAAAGCCATCGTGAATTTTGCCCTTACCAACACATTATGTGCTACCTATTTTAAGGAAATGGAGCACAAGGTGGTGGTGGCCCCGGGATTTATTGCCTCCTCGGAAAATGGCATTTCAACTACTTTGGGCAGGGGCGGATCGGACTATACCGCGGCCATCTATGCCGCGGCCGTGGATGCCGACCTCCTGGAAATATGGACGGACGTAAGCGGGATGTATACCGCGAACCCCAAGTTGGTAAAACAAGCGCGTGCCATTCCCAATATTTCCTACCAAGAAGCCATGGAGCTGTCCCATTTTGGGGCAAAAGTACTTTACCCGCCAACAATACAACCGGTATTGTCCAAGGGAATACCCATCGCCATCAAAAATACATTTGCCCCCGAGGAGCCCGGTACGCGCATAACCCGATCCAAGGAAGGGCTTGGAAGGACCGTTCGGGGAATTAGCCATGTGGGGCATATAACGTTACTTGCCTTGGAAGGGCCGGGCATGGTAGGCATCCCAGGTATTTCAAAACGTTTTTTCCAGGTGCTTTCCGAGGCGGACATTAGCGTGGTGCTCATTACCCAGGCAAGTTCCGAACATTCCATTTGCGTGGGGATTTCCGATGAGGACACGGACAGGGCCATAACCGAGATAAATACGGCATTTGCCTATGAAATAGAGCAAAAAAGGATAAAGCCGGTGCTTGCGGAAAAGGACTTGGCCATTATTGCCCTGGTAGGGGACCATATGAAAAGCCACCAAGGGCTTAGCGGCAAAATGTTCAGCACTTTGGGAAGGAACAATGTGAATATACGGGCCATTGCACAAGGTGCTTCGGAACGAAACATATCCGCCGTAGTTGCCAAAATGGATGTGAAAAAGGCCTTGAACGCGCTACATGAGGAGTTCTTTGAGGAAAATATAAAACAACTGAACCTCTTTGTCATGGGAGTGGGCAATGTAGGCGCAAGGTTCCTTGCCCAAATTGAACAGCAAAAAAAATACCTAAAAGAGGTGTTAAAACTAAATATCCGTGTCATCGGCATTGCCAACTCGCGGACCATGGTCTTCGAAGAATCCGGGCTGTCCTTAAAGCACTGGGAAACGCTATTGGCCACGGGTGTAAGGACCGATAGGGATCTTTTTTTTGAAAAAGTCCAAAAGTTGAATTACAGGAACAGCATTTTTGTAGACAACACGGCCAGTGAAGCGGTTGCCGAAACCTACGCCTCCTATTTAAGCAACAGCATATCCGTGGTAACCTGTAATAAAATTGCCTGCTCCTCGGACTTTGGAAACTATATGGCCTTAAAGGGTCTGGCAAGGGAATACAATGCACCATTTCTTTTCGAGACCAATGTAGGGGCAGGATTGCCCATTATCGATACCCTAAAACATTTAATCGCCTCTGGGGACAAAGTCCTTAAAATCCAGGCCGTACTTTCCGGAAGTCTCAATTTTGTCTTCAATACCTTTAATGATAAAACTACTTTCCATGACGTGGTAAAGCAAGCCCAGGAAGAAGGGTATACCGAACCAGACCCCAAAATTGACCTTAGCGGTATTGATGTAATGCGTAAAATACTAATATTGGCCCGGGAGAGCGGAAATCAGTTGGAAATAAGCGATATCGACAACAAATCGTTCCTGCCCCGGGAAAGTTTGGAGACCACCAACAATTCTGATTTTTTTGTCTCCCTAAAAAAGTACGAATCCGATTTCCAAAAACTGTACGCCGAAGCCTTCCGGTCCGGCAGTAAATTAAAATATGTGGCCCAGTTTGAGGATGGCAAGGCTTCAGTAGGTTTGCGGAACATTCCTAAAGGGCATGATTTTTACAATTTGGAGGGAAGCGATAACATTGTACTTTTCTATACAGAGCGCTATCCAGATCAGCCCATGATCATTAAAGGTGCGGGAGCAGGTGCCGAGGTTACGGCCTCCGGGATTTTTGCCGATGTTATACGGATAGGGAATTTTTAGAAAGAACACATAAAGATCC
>JBCCZF010000619.1:0-2318 GCA_039188035.1 Bacteroidota bacterium
GGGCGTTTTCCCAGACGCCAACAGCAGGGGAACTTGTTGGTATTCATACGCTTAACCAAACGGAAATCAATAATATTGCCAATCCTATTTTGGGTACTTTGGTATATAATACGGATACCAATTCGCTTCAAGCCTTTAGTGGAGGGGCTTGGGAAGTACCCCAAACCGTGTCCACTTTGGTAGATAATGGGGACGGAACATTCACCTATACGGACGAAAATGGGCATACTGTAACTGTGGTATCCGTTGGGCCACAAGGCCCTCAAGGCGCACAAGGACCAGTGGGGCCACAAGGTCCGCCGGGCAGTCCAACGATAACCAATTTAAGTCAAGCCATGGCCACCGGCATTATTACGTACACCAACGAGGAAAATACAGCACAAACGGCCAATGTTATAAGTTCGGACGCCAACAACATTATCGTGCCCGGATCCGATGGTGGCGCCTACCGTAGGTTGAAATTGGTAGACGTATATGATGCCAATACAGCATATGACGTGGACGTCAATACCTTTCGACAAGTCCAATTCAATACCACGCGCCTAAATGAGGGCGGAATCTTCACTTTAATAGACAATAATGTTCGTGTAAGCGAAGGCGGTACGTATGAGATAACCTATGGGGTATCTGCAATGACGGATGCCTGGACGGGGATAGAGGCCCAATTGCGTGTCAATAATGTGGAGGTAACAGCCAGTAATAGTTTTAATGGCGGCTGGTACAAAGGATCTACCGCTACGCGAAAGGTTTATCTAAACTTGAATGCCAATGATGAAGTATCCGTTTGGGTGCAACGCATTGATCGAACCAATAACGGGGGGAACAATGTAAGTACTATCCAAAATGGCTCATCCCTGTTGATCAACAAACTGGATTGAATTTCCTATTTCGATTTGTTGGGTTTCCAAAACCTGAAAGGTTTTACTACCCTACGAATCCCATTAAATATGTAATGGTCTATTTGCCGTAGCCGCCAGTGCAGCTTCTTTTACCGCTTCGGCATAGGTGGGGTGGGCATGACTCATACGGGCGATGTCCTCTGCGGAGGCCCTGTACTCCATTGCAGTGACCGCCTCGGTAATCAAGTCCGCACAGCGTGCCCCTATCATATGAACGCCCAAAACCTCGTCCGTTTCCTTATCCGCCAAAATTTTTACAAAGCCGTCCAAATCCATACTGGCCCTAGAACGTCCCAAGGCCCGCATGGGGAACTGTCCCGACTTATAGGTTATGCCGGCTTCCTTTAATTCTTCCTCCGTTTTACCCACAGCGGCCACTTCCGGCCAGGTGTATACCACCCCCGGGATAAGGTCGTAATTTATATGGGGTTTCTGTCCGGCCAGCTGTTCGGCTACCAGGACTCCTTCCTCCTCGGCCTTATGGGCCAGCATGGCCCCACGGATCACGTCGCCTATGGCATAAACATTGGGTGCGCTGGTCTGCAAATGGGCATCTACCACTACCCTGCCCCGTTCATCCATCTGTACTCCTGCGGCTTGGGCATTTAACCCTTCGGTATAGGGCCTTCTCCCCACGGATACCAGGCAATAATCACCGGTAAAGGTTACTTCCTGCCCTTTTTTGTCATCCGCGGTAACAATCACTTCTTTTCCTTTTCGGGTAACGGATTTTACCTTATGGGATACATGGAACTTCACTTTTTGCTTTTTCATGACCTTCATAAGCTCCTTGGAAAGGGCACCATCCATTGTGGGGATTATGCGATCCATATATTCAATGACACTTACCTCGGCACCGAGACGTTTATAGACCTGTCCCAGTTCCAATCCTATGACCCCGCCCCCTATCACGATCATATGTTTTGGAATTTCCTGTAGTTTCAAAGCCTCTGTAGACGTAATGATGCGTTCCTTGTCCAGGGTAATAAAAGGTAAGGTGGAGGGTTTGCTGCCCGTAGCGATAATGGTGTTCTTGGCGACAATGGTCTGCGCCTTCGCCCTCCCTTTTTTTATGCTAATGTGGGTGGCATCTACAAAGCTGCCCAAACCTTCATATACATCTATTTTGTTCTTGTTCATTAAAAATTCGATGCCCTTGGTCGTCTGATCTACCACACCTTGTTTCCGGGCGATCATTTGTTCTAGGTTCACTTTTACCTCCCCGGGGATCTCAATACCGTGTTCCTCAAAATGTTTTACGGCATCCTCATAATGATGACTGCTATCCAATAGGGCCTTGGATGGAATACAGCCCACATTAAGGCAAGTCCCCCCCAGGGTAGGATATTTTTCTATTATCGCGGTTTTCATCCCCAATTGGGCGCAGCGGATGGCGGCTACATATCCTCCGGGACCGGA
>JBCCZF010000620.1:0-2312 GCA_039188035.1 Bacteroidota bacterium
CCGAAACGTTCTCCCCAAAAAGGGCATGGGCCGTTTTTTGGGTCAATACTATGGCATCGGGGTCGTTCAATGCATTTTCAGGACTTCCCTCAATAAACTGAAGGCTAAAAATGTCCAAGAAGTCGGGGTCTACAAAGCTGCCCATTCTATTGATTCGGGTCTCCCCCTGGTTAAGTAAGAGTTCCGTACTAGAGGTGGTCGCCGATTTGGTAATTTCGGGGATTTCCTCCTTTAAATCATGGGCCAAGGGACGCGGGGTATCGTAGAATGTGGCAATGCCATCATCAAAATTATGGTTGGTGGGCACAAAATAGATCAAATCCTGTTTTGGGAAGATACGGTCATAATTGATCTCGTCCTCCGCCCAAAGAAGAATTAGGCACACACTGGTAATGCCTATGGCCAACCCCAAAACGTTTACCGTTGTAAACACCTTTCTTTTGATCAGGTTCCGCCATGCGATTTTTAGGTAGTTGCGTATCATGATGTATTGTTGACTATTTCTTGTTTCTGTTGTTGGTACAACTTGTTTAACACCTCCCTCGGTCTTCCCATTACTTCGGTACGCGCTCATTTTTAGGAAGGAGGTACATTCCTAATTGGCCCTATTATTCCCCTTTGGGGGTTAAGGGGCATCCACATCGAACACTGGCAGTCCCCTATAGAAATCCAAGGTACTTTTATTTACCTCTAGCCGCAACCGTACTTGTAGGTCGACATTTTGGGCATTGGCAAAAAGGTTTTTGGCAGTGGATAGTTCCAGGGCATTGATCAGTCCCCTTTCATACCTCCGCTGCGCAATGGTAAAGGCCAGGTTCTGTGCCTCCACATTTTGAACGCTCTGTTCTTGCTCTACCCGGAGCGAATTGTATTCCTGTACCAACTGCTGTATGGTCTGGAAAAGCACCTGTCTTTGAATATCCAGATTGTTCTGCGCCCGAAGCTTTTCTATTTTTCCCTGTTTTACCCGGGATCTTTGGGCCCATCGATTGCTAATGGGGATGCGCAGGCTTAACCCAACATTTTGAAAGGTGTTGTCCCGGAATTGGTCCCGAAAGGGGATGGTATTTCCCAAGGTGTCCCGGGTAGTTTCAAAATACCCCGTTCCCACACCCCAGAACATGGCCAGGGAGGGATACAGTCTACCCCGTTCCACCGCCAGCTGCTTTTGTGCGGCCTTGGCCCTTAATTCCTGTCCCTTGATCAAGGGCAGGAACCCTTCGGAAACGGCATAAATGGAATCGGTGCGGATTTTTGTGGCATCCTTAAAAAAGTCGGTCTCCCCCATGTTATATAGGATGGAGATGTCGTTTTCATTTTCAAGGTTCATTTCCTGGATCAACTGCAATTTGGCCGTCGCCAATTGATTTTGGATCTGGGTAAGGGCCAATTGATCGGTCAATAGTAGGGACTCCGCTTCATATAGATCGGCTCCGGCCATTAGCCCTAGCTCGATCTGTCTTTTCACCAAATCATAATTGGTCTGCGAAATGGCCACCTGTTCCTCGGAAATGGTCACCAATCCTTCGGAAAACTGGATGTCGTAAAAGGCCTGCATAACCCGAAAGGCCAAAAGGTACCGTTGTTGCAATGCTTCTTCCCGGGTAGCTTCCTTTAAAAATTTGGAGGCCTTTATCGAATTCAATTTCTGAAACCCTTGAAAAAGATCGATAGAGGCGTCTAGATTATAGCCGTTGGAGAAAAATTCCGTAGTGACCACATCATTGGTAAAAGGATCCGTACTTCGCCCAAAATTTATGGCATAACCGGTGGAGGCATTGATGTCCGGCAGAAGATTACGCACGGATTGGCGATAAGTCTCTTTATTGGCCTGGGCCGTATATTCAAAATCGTTGAGCTGTAGATTGTGCTCCAGGGCATAGGCCACGCATTCCTCCAAAGACCACTTTTGCTGGGCCGTGAGCTGGAACGCTGTAAGGGCGATCAGGAATACGATACAAGTTTTTTTTACATTCATAGGATAAACCATGTGCCAAAAAGGCTAGCCATAGACGTGCCAAATATTTAAGTTTATGAAAATCAATTCTTTACCATTGTATATTTTTTTATACCCGTCTCTCGATGTAAAATAATTATACAGATACTGTCTAAAAATTGGACACTTTGAGCAAAGTAGGTTTTCGAAATCGTAGTTTTAGGATGTCGGTTAAAAACACCTTTCCATGTTGGATGCGAAGATTTTGGTCATTGACGATAATAAGAGCGTATTGAGCGCCCTGGAGATTTTATTGCAGTTTGAGTACAAAAGTGTACAGACCATTTCCAATCCCAATCGTATTTCTTCTTTCCCC
>JBCCZF010000621.1:0-2309 GCA_039188035.1 Bacteroidota bacterium
AGAAGAACGGATCAAATCCGATTCGGAACTTGGGAAGATGCTTGGACGGACAAAAGCGATTCGGATCCCAATAAGAGGATATTCGCAATACCCCCTGGACCGTTGGCAGAAACCCCTGGATTGGAACAAAATCCGGGATATTAATTGGTGATTCCCGCATTTCGGGGACGAAGTAATTGAATGCAACCCCTGGGTGGATCACTAGTTGACCTAAGGAGTGGCCCAGCCCTTAAAATGTATGGGTAAAGATAATGGTCCAAGCACATCCGGGGTAGTATATGCATTGTTGTTTGAGTTAGTTTGGTTTTGTATTTGGGCAGGGAATTTATTGTCTGCCCATTTTTTGTCAAGCCTTTTTTCGTGTCCCGTTTTGGCTCGATCAGCGCGAATTCCGCAATCGTAAACGAATGATTTCATTGGGATTGGGATGTGGTCTAAAACGGAACCCTAACCAAGGATTCCCTATTTTTGAAATGAAGGTCGCGATTAAGGCGAGCCTTAAGAAAACGATAAAAATCGATCCATGCAGAAAGGAAAGTTTATGCTGAATACCATTTCCCAATTTTGTTTGCTAGGAGTTGTACTTCTTTCCTGTACCCAAAAAAAGAATTTGGAACCGGAGATGGGCAAGACCGGGGAATCGGTAGATTTGGTTTATCCTTTGCTGGATACGGAAAATTCGAGATGGTTTTTCTTTTCATCGGCCAGTAGGCCCTTTGGCATGGTCAACTTAAGTCCGGATACCCAGGTAAAGGGTGCCTGGGGAAGCGGATATCGCTATAAGATAGATACCGTTCAAGGGTTTAGCCATATTCATGCCTGGCAGCTTTCCGGCCTGTCGGTAATGCCGCTTACCCTTCCCCCAGGGCAAACGGATTCCGTTTTCAAGGATTACAAATCAAAATTCAGTCATCATACGGAACGGGTTTCCCCGGGGTATCATTATGTGGAACTGGACCGTTATGGAGTTGGCGTGGAACTAACCAGCACCAAACGGGTGGGCTTTCATAGGTATGCCTTTCCGGAGAACGAACGGCCCGCCATTCTTTTTAACCTAAACGGCCCCTTGGGGCCAGCGGAGAATGGGGATGGGGTCCTTAAAAAAGAGGGAGATCATACCCTTTCCGGAGAATTGCGGATAGCACCCACCCGTAGAAGGCCCAAGCCGGTAAAACTCTTTTTTTCCATTGCCTTGGATACCAAGATCAAGGAGATAATACAGGATGAAGAAACCGGAAATTACCTGGTTGCTTTGGCAGAGGAAGGCAAAAAGGTGTTAATGAAAGTGGGGCTGTCCTATACCTCTTTGGAAAATGCCTTGGCCAATAGGGAAGCCGAACTTTCCGATTGGAATTTTGATCATGTGGTTTCCGATTCAAAAAAAGAATGGAACGGGCTGCTAAAAAGGATAAAAGTAGAAGGGGGCACGCTCGCGGCACGGCAACGATTTTATACGGATCTCTGGCATGCTCTACAGGGAAGAAGGGTTATAAGCGATTTCAATGGGGCCTATCCCGACAATTCCGGGGAGGTGTTCCGTGTGGGTCAATTGCCACTGAATGCCGAGGGAAAGCCAGCATTTAATCACTACAATTCGGATTCTTTTTGGGGTGCGCAATGGACTTTGAACACCCTTTGGGGATTGGTTTATCCCGATGTGATGAAGGAATTCGCCCATTCCCTTTTACAATATCAAAAAGATGGAGGTCTGGTTCCTCGTGGGCCCTCTGGGGGCAATTATACCTATGTAATGACCGGGGCATCTTCTACGCCCTTTGTGGTAAGCGCCATTCAAAAGGGCATCGTAACGGAAAATGAAGCACAAATATATCAGGCGTTAAAGAAGAACCATATGCCGGGAGGTATTATGGAGAAGGCGGGCTACGAGCACCAAACCGCCTTGGGAGGGGGGTTGCAACATTATATGGAACGGGGTTATGTACCTTACCCCATTCCAGAAGGTAAATTTGGAGGTCATCAGGATGGGGCCGGTCTAACCATGGAGTATGCATATCAGGATTGGGTATTGGCCCAATTGGCCAAAAAAGTGGGGCACCACGAGGACTACAATTATTTCATGGAACGCTCCAAAAACTATAGCAATGTGTTCGATTCCGTTTCCGGGTGGATGCGTCCCAGGGATTTGTCCGGACATTGGTACGCGGATTATGATCCGTACCAACACCAACATGGGTTTATTGAGTCCAACGGGGCCCAGGCCACTTGGTTTGTGCCTCACGACATAGCAGGGCTATCCCGATTAATGGGGGGCAATAAAGACGCTGTGCAGAAATTGAACGCCCAATTTG
>JBCCZF010000622.1:0-2305 GCA_039188035.1 Bacteroidota bacterium
ATTTTATAAAATTGGTATTCAGCAGCGTAAGAATCTGTGTTATTGTTGCACCGTTTACCTTACGTATCCCAATTTCCTTTTTCCGCTGCATCACGGTATAGGAGGTCAAACCAAAAAGGCCCAGGGAGGCAATAAGGATGGCAAGGGCTGTGAAAATCCGAAAAGCATCGGCAAATTTTTTGTCCTCGGTATATTGTTCCTGAAACCGCTGATCCAAAAAGGTATAATTGTAGGTACTCCGGGGGAAAGCGGTATGCCAGGTTTCCTCCAGTTTGTGAAGCGTTTCGGTAATAGCGGCCATACTAGCACTGCCTTTCTCCAGTTTCACCAAAAGATTGCCCATAGGTTTGTTATGGGTCATGATCAAGGGTTCAATGGCCGTTTTTAAGCCAAAATGGTGGTAGTCCTTTACCACGCCCGCAATGGGCCAATCCTGTTCCCAGAATTTGAGGGATTTCCCCATAAGGGTCTCCGGGTCGGATACACCCATAAAACGCACAAACCGCTCATTGATCACTATACTATTGCTCTTGCCCGAAGCGGTTTGGGAAAAGGCCCCGCCCGCCACAAATTGCATCCCCATGAGCTCAAAATAATCCGGTTGTACGGCATAGTTGTACCAAATGCGATTGTCATTCTCGCGTCCATCGGGGAAAGTGACCCCAAAGCTGGAATTGAGATCTCCAAAATCCGCCCCGGGATAGGTCTGGGCCGTTGTGGCATGGGCCACCCCGGGGTTCTTTTTTATCTCCTCCACCAAAGTAAAAAAATGGGCCCTTACCAAGGAATCGTTTTCCACGTTGAGAACACGCCCGTTTAGGCTTAACAGCTTGTTCAGTTCCACACCTATGGGGCGTTCCTGTAAAAACCGGATCTGCTTTTGGGCCACAAAAGCGCCGGTCAATAGCACAATAGTGGCCAAAAATTGGGTAATAATAAGGCCCCTTCTCAGATTAAGCCCGGAGTTGGAGGTTTGTACCCCGCCTTTAAGTACCTGGGTCGCCTTATATTTGCTAAGCACAAAAGCGGGGTAAAAGGCGGAACCCATTCCTCCCAAAAAGATGAATCCCAGATAGGGGATAAGCCCTTTAATTTGGGTGGCATTCAATTCCAATTCCTGTCCCACAAAGGCATTAAAAGCTGGAAGGAGCGCAAGGACGGCTCCCAAGGCCAGTATAATGGCCAGGGTGTTCAACAGCCCGGATTCCACTAAGGCCTGTAGTATCAATTGTGATCTTTTGGCTCCTACCACCTTGCGCACCCCAATTTCCTTGGCACGTTCCAGGGACTTGCTGGTAGAAAGGTTCATGTAGTTCATCCAGGACAGGATAATGGCAATAAAGGCGATAATGGCCAACAAGCGAATGCTGTTTGCGCTTCCGTTAATTTCCGCTTCATACGGTTTGTTGGAATGCAGGTGGATATCGGCAATAGGTTCCAAATGGTGCCTTTCGTTTTTTAGCCCCTTGGGCTCAAGGGCCATAATTTTTTCGTTAAGGGCGACCATATCTGCATTAGGGTCTACTTTCAAGTAGGTATAATACTCGTTCCCGTTCCAAGTGTATTTCCAATCGTTTTCAAAAACCGGCCAGGTATAAAACGTTTTAAAGGAAATCAAAAAATCCTTTTTAATATGTGTGTTTTTCACCGTCCCTTCCATTACCCCGGAAACCGTAAATGCTTCATCCCCTGCCCCGGCAATTTTTAGGGTTTTCCCTACGGGATCCTCGGTACCAAAGACTTTTTGGGCCAATGTTTCCGATAACACCATGGAATAGGGTTCTTCCAAGGCGGTCTGTAGATCTCCTTTGCTTAGGGTGCGATCAAAAATGGAAAAGTAACTGGGATCGGCCAAGGCCCCGGTATTATGGTCAAAAACGGCATTGTTCCGTGTAAGCACAATGCCGTTCATCTTGCGGAATCGTACAAAATCCTGTATCTCCGGGAATTCGTCTTGCAGGGTAGGGCCACTAACAATATAGGAATTGGCATCTCCGGCCACCCATTCCCCACCCTCAAGATAGTCCATATATACCCGATGTACATTTTCGGAACCTGTAAAAGTGTCGTAACTCCGTTCATAGTTTACGTACAGCATAATTAACACAAAGGAGGCAATGCCAAGGGCCAAACCAAAAATGTTGATTACCGAATATAACTTGTTCTTTAACAAGTAGCGCGTGGCGATTTTTAAGAAGAGTCGGTACATGATTTCCTTTAGGTGGATACGTTGAAATTTCAATTAACGATCATCATGCCATAATAACAAATAATTGATTTTCAAATATTTATATTGATATTATTC
>JBCCZF010000623.1:0-2295 GCA_039188035.1 Bacteroidota bacterium
CTCTTCCGATCTCTCTTTTTTGCCCCACTTAATTGTGAAGGTCCAGCTACGTGCTTAGGTTCTCTTGGTCCGTGCTTCCGCCACCTGCGTTCGCCAAAGGTAAACCGGTCTGAAAAATAATGGACAAGAGGTTCACTTAGAGGCTGTTTTGGAACATGTCAATTATTTTTTTATGCCCCTTTTATGGAACCGAACAATACGATTCCACTTACGGCTAAAACTCATATCGCAACCCAATGTTATAATTTCTTTCGGCGGTGGCCCATCCAAATCGGTCTACATAATCGGCATCAAAAATGTTATTGATACTTCCGGAAATGGTCAGTTGATTAAACGTATAGGACACAAAGCCATCAAAGAGATTATAGGCTTCCAGCGTAATTTCATCGTTCTCTGGAACTTCCCCTACATGTAAATGTGTCAGTTTCACCAACATTTTTTTTACGGGAATAGCGGATAGGGTAAACCCAAATTTGTTTTCGGGCACCCTTCTCAAAATCACGTCATCGGTAAGGGATTTGGTATACGTATAATGCCCTGCCAGGGTGAGTTGGGAAAAGAAAGCATAACTTGCATTCAGTTCCAATCCATCTACTTCACTCTCCCCATCCATGTTTATGTACATTCCATCGGAAAAGTCAGCCGTAGATTCAAAATCGATACGATTCGTATCCTTTCTGTAAAAATATACCGCACCAAATCGCAATTTCTGGTCCACAATCCATTCCAAACCACCCTCTGCCGTTTCCGAATCTTGTGGCTCAAGATCCGGGTTACCGGCATCTGTGGCCAAAAAGCCAAAATCCCCGGCATACAATTGATTTAAGGAAGGGGAAAGGAAGGACGTGGCATAGGATCCCAAAACCTTAAGTTTACTTTTACCCAAACCGAAGACATAACTTGGATTAACGTTCCAGACGAAATTAGATCCGTACAGACTGTGGTTGTTAAGGCGACCTCCAAGCTGCAGGTTAAAGTTGGCATGATCATAAATCAAAGATGCATACGGATCGACCATCGTAAAACTTTCACTATCCACATCTTCCGGTTCCCATACGGGACGTTGAAAATTGATTCCCCCGATCAGTTTTATTTTGTCCGTGAGAATTTGATCCACAATGATGTCCGCCTGCAACGCGTTACCATTAAACTCGCTAATGTCCCTTTCATTGGGATCACTGCGATTGGGGGAATTAAAGATACGCTCGTTGGCGTGATAGGAAAAGTTCCCTTGGATACTTCCACTGGTCCATTGGTACTTAGGGGATAGGGCAACTTTTACAAGTTTTTGATCCAATTCCGAGTCATTATCCCTAAAGGATCCCGCATCAAAGCCGCTTTCAATATTGTCGTAAGCCGCGAATAGCCGTATTGAGAATTGGTCGCTGAATTGATATCCCAACCGTCCCATAAAATTCATGCTCTCAAAGTTATCGTCGTCAAAACCTTGGCCACCTATTGTATCCAAGGCCGCCGAAAATCCATCCGAGGAACGGTAGGATCCACTGACCAGATAATCGAGCTTATTGGCCTTGCCGGACACGTTTACATTGGACGAAAAGGTATTAAAGCTACCGTATTCGGTATTCACAATGGTTCCAAAGGGCTTTTTTACACCTTCTTTAAGTTTGATGTTGATTACCCCTGCCGCCGCGCCGGTTCCGTAGAGGGAACCTAGTCCTCCTTTTAATACCTCAATCGATTCTACCTGATCTAAATCCAACATACGAAGATCAAAGGTCTGGGCAAGGCCCGATGGATCGTTATACGGTATCCCATCTATAAGTATCAGCGTTTGCTCGCTCTGCGCCCCTCGTATCCTGTAGCTTACATCAGTGCCCGGTGTAGCGAAGTTTCCATTTATTTGAACCCCAGGAATTTCATTGAGTAAATCGGTAACATCTTTGCCCCGGTTGGTTTCAATGGCCTTTTTATCCAGCTTAAATATGGTTTTTCCCGATTTCTCAATTGGGGTTTCAATTTTGTTACCGGTGACGACAACATCTTTCAATTGCACTACGTTTAGCGAATCCTGGGATTTTGCAGCAGTAATAAAGCACAATGCCGCCGCAACAAATACATACTTGTTCATTTGTACGATTGTTTACATAAATGCCACCTCGATAAGGAAGTGAACGGTTACCACATGGAAGCTTTCACCCGAAGCTTACACGTTTCAGTTTTTATGCGGCAGGTCTCCTGACTTGCATTTGCTATTTAACCTTCCCACCTGTTGAACCTGTTTCAGTATCTGAAAAAAGGTGCCATCCGGTCTCTAATAAAAGCAGATACCGA
>JBCCZF010000624.1:0-2295 GCA_039188035.1 Bacteroidota bacterium
AAAATGAAGCTGAGCGTGTTGTTCCTGTTTTCCAGCTTGTTTGTACTACAGGCCAACACCACTTATGCGCAACGCGCAAAAATATCCTTGGATCTTAAGGACGTTACCATAGAACGGCTTATTGATGAAATTGAAAACAGGACCGAATTTCGGTTTGTGTACAAAACCAAGGACGTAAATACGGATCGCAAGGTATCTATATCGGTAAAACGGGAACGCCTTTCCAAGGTACTGGAAGCAGTCTTTGGAGGAACGGCAACCCGCTATGACATTGCCGACCGCTTAATCTATCTGATGCCGAATATCAATTCTAAAAAACAGGCGGAAATAGTACCCATCACTACTCAGGATCCCATTGAGATTACAGGCCGCATAATGGATGATTCGGGGATTCCTTTAGCGGGGGCAAGTATCGTGGAAAAGGGTACCACCAATGGTACACAGACCGATTTTGACGGGAACTTTTCCATTACCGTAGCGGATGAAAACGCCATTCTGATCATTTCTTATCTGGGGTTCCTTACCACAGATGTGCCTATTGAGGGCCAGACCGACCTAACAATTACCATGAAAGAAGATGCAGCTGGCTTGGATGAGGTAATTGTGGTCGGTTATGGCACACAGAGCAGGGCAAAAGTCACTACGGCCGTATCACAAGTGAAAGGAAAGGAACTCGTAAAGAGTGCCAACATTAACTTGGGGACTTCCTTATCGGGGCAGCTTCCCGGTTTGATCATTACCAACCCTATTGGAGAGCCCGGTAATGACGACCCCACTATTTTTATCAGAGGGCTCTCTACCGTTACCGGTGAAAACGAGCCTTTAATCGTTATCGATGGGGTCGCCAATGCGGATGGCATAAACCGATTAGACCCCAATGATATAGAGACCTTTACCGTGCTTAAGGACGCATCCGCGGCCATCTACGGTGCCCAATCTGCGGCAGGGGTTATTTTAATTACGACGAAAAGAGGTAGGGCCGGCAAGACCGAGTTCAATTTTTCTACCAGCTATGGTCTGGTATCCCCCTTTGGGATACCCGAATTTTCGGATGCGGCCCTTCAATTAAGAGGCCTTGGTTTTTCCGATGAAATCATTCAACCTTGGTTGGATGGTACCAATCAAAGTACGGATTGGATGGATGAGGTGTTAAAAAGCACCAGTGGTCAGCAAAGGCATAGCCTAACGGCTAGGGGAGGGTCGGAGAAGATACAATACTTTCTATCATTGGGGCTTTCCACACAGGAAGGTAGAATCACCGGGGATGAGCAGTCCGGAAACGATCAATACAATATACGATCAAATTTTGACGCCCAACTCACCGATCGCCTTACCCTAAGGCTAGATTTTTCAGCAAGAAGGCAGGATATTACCTTACTGGCTAGGACGTTTGAGGAAAACATTAGAAATTCAGGATTTACAACACCATTACAGCCTGCTTATGTTCAAGGATTGCCTTCTATAGGCAGGCTCGGACAAAGCGCTTTGTCGGTTGCAAAATCCGACGGTAATCGAAAAACGACCTTGGACGTGTTCAATTCTACCTTAGGACTGGAGTATGACATTCCCTTTCTGGAAGGACTTTCATTTGAAACCTGGGGCAATATCGTTACGACCCAGCAATTCGGGAAGGACTTTTTGGTACCCTTCATTTACTATGAAGAAGATGCCGAAGGAAATCTGATTGAAAGAACGGCTGCCGGTAGACCGGTAACCAACCCAACACTTACGGAAAGGTTCAATCGTTCCACCAGCCTAACCTACAATGCCCGATTAAAATATCGTAAATCCTTTGGGGATCATAACATCGATGCATTTATCGCCTATGAACAAAATACCTTAAATTCCAACTTTACCCAAGCGGCACGATTAGACTTTGAGTCAACCGCTGTTCCTGAACTGTTTGCAGGTACCACCAATCCCGATTTAATAACCAATGATGGTAGTTCTGACCAAGGTGCCCGGCAAAATTATTTTGGGCAGCTATCCTATGATTATAAGGGAAAATATTTGGTACAGGCCCATTTAAGAAGGGACGCTTCCGAACGTTTTTCCCCCGCCGAAAGAGTAGGGTATTTTCCTGGGCTATCCGCCGGGTGGGTAGTCTCCAAGGAAAAATTCTTTGCCGTGCCCGCCATAAACTGGCTAAAGCTTAGGGGATCCTGGGGCATCCTGGGCAACGATGCCATTGGCCGGTTCAATTTCCTCTCCCTATATGATTTCTCAGAGGGTTATGTATTTGATGGCAGCCAAGTGGTTGCCGGGGTTAGCGAAGGAACCTTGGGAGCTCCCAAT
>JBCCZF010000625.1:0-2274 GCA_039188035.1 Bacteroidota bacterium
CAGAATATTAACGTATATTCTTGTTAATAGTATTTGATCCCAAATCAAAACCTGACCTACGATGAACCACTCCGCCATTACGCCTTTGGGCGTGTTTCCCGTTTTACTTTTCAAGAACATCATCATCCCTTCCCGTTTTAGGGTCCCTGGCATTCATTGTGCCCTCTTTACCGTACGCGTTTACATTGGTAAAAGCATTATGCCCTTAACCAAAAGGGAGTCCGTTGGCATTAATCCCGTGGAACTGGGAATCCATGCGTTTATAAAAGACTATATGATCCCTCCCTGGAGGAAATCCAAAACCATATCCAAAAGGAAGGGCACCTGCCCAATATGCCCTCGGCCATGGAGGTCGAAGCCAACGGGCTGGAACTCGGCGCCATGAACAAGTTGTTGTTGGAAAAGATCGAGGAGTTGACCTTGTATATTTTGGAGCAGGAAAAACAACAACGATTACAAAAAGAAGTGTTACAGGATAAGGATTTAAAAATTAAAGCTTTGAACAAACGGTTGGATAAACAGGAACGTCGCCTTGATGCTCTCGAGGCCCATTAAAAGGATTAGACCAAAGGCAAAATAGGTTGCCGCTTAAGTATACCATTATGAAATATTTTTTGACCAAAAGAAACGAACAATGGACCGGATTAGGCCAACGCACCTTACTTTTTGGGCTGTTAGGGGTATCCCTTTGCTTTTTTAACCGGGCATTTGGCCAGACGGACCTACCGGAGGTTATTCCACCCTCGCCCAAAGTGCAGTCCTTTCACCGTTATGGTGATATACCGGTAAGCCACAGCACCGGGGTTCCGGACATCTCCATTCCCTTGTACACCATAAATTCAGGTGGCCTTCAAGTGCCCATAGTTTTGCGGTACCATCCTGGTGCCGTTAAACCTCCCAATGACCATTCCAATATCGCCTTTGGCTGGACCCTGGAATACGGCGGCAACGCCTCCCGAAACATCAACGATGACCCGGATGTGGAATACCCCCAGGAGATACGGAGCAGTGCCTCCCTTGATTTGCTCAATTTTGGACCGCAACTGGCAGAAAATGCGGACTACCTTCTTGATGCTCTACTTAATTCAACGGCCGCAGCGGATATAGATACAGAACGGGATGTTTTTAGCTACCGGTCGCCTACTTCCTCCGGAAAATTTATCGTATCGGAGCTGGTCAACGGGGATTTTATGGGGACGGAGCTCAGTCAAAACGGGGATTCCATCATTGTGGAGACCGAACCCTGGGGCACCAGCCTTAAGAAGATCAAAAACATCAAGGTACTGGACCGATCTGGGACGCAGTTCTATTTCGGGAACGGCAACCAGGAAACGGTATCTTCCTGGGGGGGTGCACCCAGTTCCCTCTTCAACGGTGTTGCTGCGACCAGCTGGATGATCGACAGTATCGTGTCCCCCTCGGACAGGACACTGCTCTCCTATGACTATGCGGATGTAGAGTTCAGGGAAAGGACCTATTTTACCGATTATTTTGCCATCAAGGATGATTACGTGGAGGAGTTTCCTCTTCGATACCGATTGGACAGCATCAGTAGTTCATACGAACCATGTGATGGCACTATATATGTTGGTATTAATACCCCTATAGGTCACACTGCCGGCTCAGGGATTGAGCTCACCCCTGGTATAGATATTCCCAATTACGATTTCGGAGAGAACCCCAGGGCACTGGCGTACGATTCCAAGACTATTTCAAGCATCGATTTTTTAGGGGGCAGAATTGTCTTCGGTTTGTCCACGGACAATAGGACCGTAGAGTCCCTCTCCATCTACGATGGGGACAATAACCTTTATCGCAAGATCAACTTCGAGATATCCACCTTTTCCGGTGCCCTGGGGTATAGACGACTGGACGGCATCTCTATAACCAGTAGCGATGGCACTACGGTGGAACAGAACTACAACTTCTCCTATAACGAGTCTCATACCCTTGGCACGGGCTACAATGTGGACTATTGGGGTTTTTTCTCAGGAAACTCCAGGAACGGGTGGCGTTTTAAACCCTCTAGGGATCTCACCCAGGTCCGCTTTAATTGCCCCTTGAATGGGCAGAATATTTTTGAAATAGCCCCGAACGGGTGGAACGAGGTTTCTCGAAACTCAAGTGCATCGTATGGAAAATTGTTCCTATTGGACGAGATAGAGTACCCTACGGGGGGCAGTACGCTATTTGAATACGAGCAGAACGAATTCATGGATATCGAAAACGGGCTCACACAGGGAGCGGGCATGCGCATCAAGAGCATTACCAAAA
>JBCCZF010000626.1:0-2260 GCA_039188035.1 Bacteroidota bacterium
CCAAAAGCAAAAGGTTAGCCCAATCGTAAGTTAAGGTTATTAAATGGATACGTAATTCGTGGTTCGGCAAATGGAAGTCGGCCATTCCGGAAGGGTACCCCCTTTTACGAATTGTATCCGAACCGTTTGAGCTGTTTCGAATCGTTGCGCCAATTCTTATTTACCTTTACAAAGAGTTCCAGGTATACTTGCTTGCCAAAGAATTTCTCCAAATCCCTGCGGGCCTCGATTCCTATCCTTTTTAGGGCACGGCCCTTATGGCCAATAATTATACCCTTTTGGGAATCCCGCTCTACCATAATTACGGCTCGCATGCGTATGATATCCGTATCCTCCAGAAATTCCTCAGTCTCAATTTCAACGGCATAGGGAATCTCTTTTTTGTAGTGCAAAAGAATCTTTTCACGTATGGTCTCGTTCACAAAAAAGCGTTCTGGCCTGTCCGTCAATTGATCTTTGGGGTAGTAGGCCTGTCCTTCGGGGAGTAGTTCCACAATACGTTGAAAAACATTCTTAACGTTAAAGTTGGTTAGTGCCGATATGGGGTGTAGCTCTACTTTGGGCAGAATCTCCTGCCAATATTGCACCTGCTCCTCAAGCAATTCCTGGGTAGCCGTATCCACCTTGTTCAACAGAAGCAACACGGGGATATGGCTATGCTTTATCCGTTCAAAAAAACGTTCGTCTTTAAGGGCCTTTTCCCCAATCTCTACCATATAAAGCAACACATCCGCATCCTCGAAGGCCGATTTTACGAAATCCATCATGCTGTTTTGGAGGTCATAGGCCGGTTTAATGATCCCCGGGGTATCCGAAAGTACCATCTGAAAATCGTCCCCATTGATTATCCCCAAAATCCGATGCCGTGTGGTCTGTGCCTTGCTGGTAATAATAGAAAGTTTTTCGCCCACGAAGGCGTTCATCAAGGTAGATTTCCCCACGTTGGGATTCCCGATAATGTTTACGAAACCGGATTTATGCTTCATTCGTTTTGATTTAAACCAACAAATTGGTTTTTAAATATCTAGTATAGGTATTCATATTGCCATAAGAAGCCCTCTATAGGGGTTGATTACGTAACTTTTGAAAATAGGCCTTGGCGGCGGTATTCACCTTGGGAGCAAGCAACAACACCGCTATCATATTGGGTATTACCATAAGGGCGTAGGAAAGGTCGATCAGGTTTTTTACCAGTTCCAGGGAAGCAATGGCCGCAAAGACAATCATCACCACAAAATACACATTATACCATTTTCCAATTTTGGCATTGGTCAAAAACGAAAGACTTTTTACCCCGTAGTAGGAATAGGTAAACAGGGTGGATAGGGCAAAAGCAGAAACAATAATCATCAACAGAACGCCGCCCCAACTCCCCAAAGTGGCATTAAAGGCATTCAAGGTCATTACAATCCCACTGCCCTCCTGCAGGTATGCCCCACTAAGGATAATGACCACCGCAGTAAACGTACAGACCAGAATGGTGTCGATAAAGGGCCCCAACATGGCCACCAAGCCCTCCTTTATGGGATTGTCCGTTTTGGATTGCCCATGGTACATGGGCGCCGAGCCCAGGCCAGCCTCATTGGAAAACATGGCCCGTTTTACCCCAATAATCACCAATCCCCAGAACCCACCGGTGACTACCGTATTAAAATTCCAGGCTTCGGTAACGATCATTTTTAACGCGGGGAGTATTTGGGAGGCGTTCGTGGCCATGACCACCAATACGGCGATTAAATAGACCGCCACCATAAAAGGGACAATGGCCGATGCCACTTTTGCAATTTGGGTCAGTCCCCCAAAAATGACAAAGGAGGTAATCCCGGCCAGGACAATACCAATAGTCCATTTCCAATTCAAATCGTCCATAGGGAGAAGGGTTTTGGACGGTTCAATGACGCTCATAAAGGTTTCTGTGAATTGGTTGGCGGTGAACACCCCCAAAAATCCGAAAAGGCCGCAAACCGCAAAGAATATAGCCAGAGGTTTGGCCCTTGTCCCAAGGCCCTGGGTTATGTAGTACATAGGGCCGCCTTGGAGGTTGCCTTCGGAGTCCTTTCCCCTGAACATTACGGCCAGACTACAGGAATAGAACTTTATACCCATGCCAATAAGCGCTGTCATCCAAATCCAAAACACTACCCCAGGCCCGCCATCGTGAATGGCTATGGCCACCCCGGAAATGTTACCCAGTCCCACCGTGGCCGCAACGGCCGCTGAAAGGGCCTGGAACGAGCTCACTTCCCCTTTGGCATTTTTA
>JBCCZF010000627.1:0-2251 GCA_039188035.1 Bacteroidota bacterium
AAGATGCGCTTCCGGTAAGGTCTAAACAGAAGGAAAACCCTAATTTCTAAATAAGGCGTTTACAAATACATTACTGCCGTCCAGGGCCGCACCTTTTTGGAAGCCGTCCGCACCGCCTCCTATGGTAATTTCATAGATATTGGCCTCGCCCCCCGTAATACTAACTGGAATATAAAACTTGCCATCCTCAATACAATTGAGGGTGAAGATGTCACGATAGGTCGCCTTGGGCAGGTTCAGTTCCGTTACGGTCTTGTCCTCCAGGTTTATTTCAACCAAAGTCCCTGTGTTTTGTACTAGGTCGGGCCACGTTGGGACATCGGCCACCCGTACTACATTGGCGTAGGCGATCCCATTGCCAGCATACCAGACGTTCCATAGGGCGATCGGTTCATTGTATTCGGCGGAGATATCGAACACATAGGAATCGTCGTAATCCCCATCCTTAATCCGCACAAAAACGGAGGGTTTATCGGCAAGTTCATCATGACCATACCATAGGGAACTGGTCATATTGTATTGGTATATGTCCCCATTTTCCGTGGTAAAAGATCCATTGGTACGGTAACCGGCAGTCATTCCGGCGGAGGCCGTTGAAGCCAAGACTTCGGGATTGGTCATTGAAGGATAATCATATTTCACGGTAATCAAGGAATCCGCCAATTGTGTCCATGTTGCGGCATCCCCATAAACGGAACCAAAATAGATTTTGTCGTCCTGTACCAGGCCGTTTACCCATAGGTTGTTCTTGTCATTGATAGCTGGGAAAGTAATAAATCCGTTGCTTGTAGCGGCAAAGGTCTCTATATCTATGATGGCATAAGGTACAAGGCCATCATCATTGGGGTTGTTTGACAGGAACAGATCACCATTTTCGGTCGCCTGTATATAACGGAAAAAACCTCCCGGGGTCAGGGCCGTATTGGAAATGGCATCTACCTTTACCGGGCCATTTTCGGTCAATTCAAACTTTTCGGTTAGACTTTCCGTATTGTTCAGGATATAGAGATAACCGTCCACACTTACGGACAGTGCCGCAAAACCTTCGGATCCATTCCCCACTACGGACAAGGTGCCCGAGGTTAAGTTATCCGTAGTGAGGAAGTATCCTTCCTCACCTACCTGGGCCCCCACCAAAAATTGGGCGTTTGGAATATCAAAATCATCATCGGAATTGGAGACAAAACCTACGGGCTGTTCACAGGACGCTTCGGTTACCTCCGGATTTCCTTGACCATCCCCGTCCCGATCCTGGAACCAGGTCTTTACCTCACAGAAAGCCACGGTATCATCGGTATCATCGTTGTTGGCCACGTATCCTTCGGGTTGTTCGCAAGCACTTATCGAAGAATTGGGATCTCCCAGGTCATCATTGTCCGTATCCACATACCACGTGGATTCCGTACAGTCATCATCACTACAAGCCAAAAAGGCAATAGTAGTTGCCAGCAAACAACAGCCAAGGGTCATTTTCAAAAATCCATTTGTTTTCATAATCATAGAGTTATTTAATGTTTATTGGGATTTAAAAGTCTATTACGGTTGCACTATTTAATTTGATAATTGAGTTTTAAGAAAACGGCCCTACCGGGCTTCTGCAACAAATAATTATCATATACCTGTTCATTTAGCATATTGGAAAAATCCAGGGCAACGGTAAATTTTTGAGAGGGAAAGGTATAGCCCATTCCCGTATCGAAGACCAACTGGCTTGGAATGATGTCCTTATTGTCTTCATTCCCCAGACTGGGCCAGCGCAGAAAAAATTCGTGCACATAGCTTCCCTGGAGATAGGTGAAAAATTTGGAATCCTTTTGAACAAGGTCGCGTACCGTATAGGTTAAACCCGCATTGCCCATGAGGTACGGCTCGTTCCTTAGCCGATCCCGGTAGGTTATGTTGTTCCTTCCATCTAGGTCTATTCTTAAATTGTCCCTTTGGTCCAGATAGGTGCCGTTAAGGTTGAACTTTAATTTCTGGTCGAAATCATAGGTAATATCCAACTCGCCGCCGTAGACCCTTACCTGGTTTATATTTTGGAATTGTCCGTTGCCCTGACCGTCCACAACGGTAAAAAGCAAGCGATCATCAACGTTCCGATAAAATGTGCCCAATACTATTTTTAAGTTATGGCGATATCCCAATTCGTACCAGCCCAGTACCGCGCCGAGATTGGCGTTGAAACTTTGTTCCGGGCGTATAAAAGGGTTGTTTACTACGGTTACCCCATCCCCCAGGGCCTCGGTGGGGC
>JBCCZF010000628.1:0-2242 GCA_039188035.1 Bacteroidota bacterium
CCGGCAAGTAGCCAAGGCCCACGGATCATAGGATCTGCTTTTTTATCTTGTGGAAGACCTCAGGGGTTCTAAATCCCGTCAGGGCTATTATTTTTTACATCCGTCCTAATGCTCGGGGTACTATTATTTATTAGGAATACACTATCTTTAAGGGACTGTAATACTAAGTCATTCCAAATGAAACTACCCGATTCTTCCGAACAAAAAAACAAGGAAAATACAAACTCACTTACCCGAAGAAAGTTCCTTGTACGAACCGGTTTGGCCGCCAGTGCCCTAAGTATTATTCCCCGCCATGTGATGGGCAAAGGCTTTGTAGCTCCCAGTGATCGCATTAATTTGGGATTCATCGGTTTGGGGAAACAGACCGTGGGATTGGCGCGTGTTTTTTTGGAAAAGACCAAGGATGCACAAATTATTATGGGCTCGGATGTTTGGACTACCAAAAACGATTGGTTTAAGGATCATGTGGAAAAAATGTATGCCGAGAAAAGGCAAAAACCCGGTTATAGGGGTGTGACCACCACTGGGGATTACAATGAAATCTTGGAAAATAAGGAGGTGGATGCCGTGGTAATCGTTACTCCGGACCATTGGCATGCCATACAGGCCATTGCCGCCATGAATGCTGGAAAGGATGTGTTTTGCGAAAAACCGATGACTTTACATATCCAGGAAGGCATTGATATGGTGGAGACGGCAAAAAACAAGGAGCGCATAGTACAAGTGGGGAGCATGCAGCGCTCTTGGGAGAAGTTTCGGAGAGCCTGTGAACTAGTGCGCAATGGTTATATCGGGGAGGTTTCCAAGGTGCTGGTCAATGTTGGGGATCCTGCGGTGCCTTTTAATATGGAAGCACAGCCCACTCCTAAAGAGGTAGATTGGAATGCTTGGTGCGGTCCCGCGCCCCTATTGCCCTATAACGAACGACTTTCCCCCTCCACCAGCAACCCCTTTTTCCCCGATTGGCGAAAATTTGAGGAGACTGGAGGTGGCATTCTAA
This sequence comes from Bacteroidota bacterium, assembly GCA_039188035.1. Taxonomy (GTDB): domain Bacteria; phylum Bacteroidota; class Bacteroidia; order Flavobacteriales; family Flavobacteriaceae; genus Ulvibacterium. The sequence goes on from JBCCZF010000628.1 coordinate 1,004, forward strand.
CGGATTGGGGCGCCCATATGTTCGATATTGCCCAATGGGGACTGGGAATGGACCATACTGGCCCCGTTCGCTATATTCCCCCCAAGGATACCTCTGCCGTGCGGGGTATGCGTATGTTTTATGACAACGGGGTGGAAATGGTACATGAGGATTTTGATCGGGGATGGGGCGTTCGATTTATGGGGAGCGAAGGTACCCTGGACGTAAGCCGCGGCTATCTGGATACCAATCCCGAGACCATTCTTACCGCCGAACTAAAAGATTCCGATACCCGATTGTACAATTCCAGGGACAACCACTATCAGGATTGGTTGGATGCCATTAAGCATAGGACTTCCCCCATTTGTGATGTGGAAACGGGCCACCGTTCCGCCACCATAGGCAATATCTGTAATATAGGGTATGACCTGGGTCGCACCTTGGAATGGGATCCCGTAGAGCAACATTTTAAGGGGGATGCCCAGGCCAATGACCTTATGAGCCGGGATTACCGGGAATTCTAATTAGGGCCCCGTGCGTTCCCGTCTAAATTGTGCGGGTGTGGTGCCTGTGACCTTTTTAAAGATTCGCGTAAAATAGGAAGTGTTGCGCCAACCTGTCTTTTGGGCAATCTCCTTGATGGATTGATGGGTAGTAAGCAATAAGGTCTCAGCGCGTTCCACCCGTTTTGCCTGAAGATACTGACTGGGGCGCATTCCAAAATTTTTCTGGAAAACCCTGGAAAAATGATCGGAGCTCAAATGACAGAATACAGCCAGATCGGATACGCCCAAATCCTCATGAAGATGTTCCCCAATATAGGTAAGTACATTGTTAAGGTTAAATTTCGCATGTGTCTTGGGACGCTTTCCATCTTGTATAAAACGGGAGAGCAATAGTTGCAATAAAGCCTGTGTCTCCAGAAACTCTGAAGCGGATAGTGTTTCATTGTTATTCAGAAATTGGGATAGTTTGGCATGGTTGTCATAAGACCTAGGATCATCATCTTTGAGGGCGCGGTTGGGGTTTAGTTGCAGTAATCGTTGCAGATAGTCCAAATCGCTTTCAGAAGCCTTTACCTCATAAATAAAATGTTTCAGATCATAAATGGACAATCCATCCCCCACTTCCTCGTTAAAATGGATATAGTATTGCCTTAAAAAATCGGTGCACCGATAGCGGCTATAGGTAAAACTAGGAACCAGGTATAAATGCCCGGCCTTTAAGTTATATTCCTGATGGCTATGGAAGACTTTTGCC
>JBCCZF010000629.1:0-2234 GCA_039188035.1 Bacteroidota bacterium
ACGGAAGATCCAGGACTCCCGGACTAAAATACTCCTGCAATTTAAAGGAAAAACCAACAGGGTCGTTAAGTTTAATGAACCCACTGATAATAAATAGGATCCCTACAAATATTCTACCAAAGCCTACCAGGTACTTCATATTTTATATATATAGTAAAAACCAAATCCCGAATTCCAAAAAATTGATCGGATCATTCGGTCCATTAATCGCCCCGATTCAGCTGTTTGACCACTTAATTCTGTATTTGTTGTTTGGCATTTTCCCCAAGATGTATCAGGGCAAAAACCCCGTAGTTCACCATATCGGCATAATTGGCTTCCAACCCTTCGCTCACTAAGGTCCGCCCTTTTCGATCTTCTATTTCCTTGACCCGTAACAGTTTCTGTAAAATAAGATCGGTAAGGGAACTTACCCGCATATCCCGCCACGCCTCGCCGTAATCGTGGTTTTTATCCTCCATAAGCTTTTTAGTTTGCGAAATATGCCGATCATAAAGCTCCAGAACTTGGGGTTCCCTTAGATCCGGCTCCTTTGCAATACCCTTTTCCAACTGTATTAGGGCCATGATACCATAATTAATTATCCCGATAAACTCGGCACGTTGGCCTTCATCCACACGGCGAATCCCGGTTTCCTGAAGATTTCGGATACGTTTGGCCTTAATATAGATTTGATCGGTAAGTGAAGGTAGCCGTAGAATACGCCAGGCACAACCGTAGTCCTTCATCTTTTTATGGAAAAGATCCCTGCAAATAGCTATGACGGCATCATATTGCTCCGAGGTATGCCCCATTCAATTATTGTAATTTGCGTAAATTTCGCTTAAAAATTTGGAACCGTCAAAAGTAGCGGTTTTATTGGATTACATTTAACCCTAGGTACATCTATATGACCCTAAACTGTAAAGGAACCCTTGTTGACCTTAATACCCCCAAGGTCATGGGAATACTGAATATAACACCCGACTCGTTTTACGATGGCGGGAGATACCTTGACGAAAAAAGCGTTGTAGCCCAGGTTGCCCATATGCTTGACGCGGGCAGTACCTTTATTGATTTAGGCGCCCAAAGTTCACGACCAGGGGCCTCTCTAATTTCTGAAAAAGAGGAACTGGACCGGATTCTACCCGTGGCCCACAGGCTTCTAAAGGAGTTTCCGGATATCCTCTTGTCCATAGACACCTTTAGAAGTAATGTGGCCCAACAATGCCTGGATGCGGGGGCGGCCATGATCAATGATATTTCCTCCGGAAACTTGAATCCGCAAATGATGTCGGTAGTCGCAGCGTATAGGGTGCCCTGGATTATGATGCATATGCGCGGGGTTCCCGAAAATATGCAAGAGCAAACGGAGTACACCGACCTAACCCGTGACATTCTTTATTTTTTTTCGGAAAAGCTGGTCCAGGCCCGTTCCTTGGGGATACACGATATTATAGTGGATCCGGGATTCGGATTTTCAAAAACGCTGGATCAGAACTACGCCCTTTTAAACCAGCTAGCCCTTTTCCGAAACCTTGAGGTACCCCTATTGGTAGGGATTAGTAGAAAATCGATGATTCACAAGCTTTTGGGGATTACAGCGCAAGAGGCCCTAAACGGCACCACGGCACTGCACATACTGGCCCTACAAAAGGGAGCTTCTATCCTACGCGCCCACGATGTCCCAGAGGCGATGCAATGCATTGCATTGCACAGGCAATTGACCCAATACCAATGGCAATAATGGATTTCACAGGCGTCTTACAAATTCCAGTGCCCTTCAATCTATTTTTCCTAATTTTACAAAAACCGGCCGCTATTGGATTCCCTTAAATTCATCGATTTTAAGATTACCGATGTCTTGGACATCATCCTGGTAGCCATTCTGCTCTACTATATCTACAAATTGGTCCGTGGTTCCGTGGCCATAAACATCTTTATCGGTATCGTTATTGTTTGGGCGTTTTGGAAACTTACCGAACTGTTGGGCATGGAAATGATAAGCAGTATGGTAGGCGCCTTTATGCAGGTAGGCCTTATTGCACTTATCATTGTATTTCAGCAGGAAATCAGAAAATTTCTGTTGATGATCGGCTCCACGAACTTTGCCAATAAACGCAATTTCATCAAGCACTTTAAATTCCTGAGGCGTGACGGAATGCCCAATGGGATGAATGTTGATTCCCTATTGGGGGCTTGTGAAAAAATGGCCGAGACCCAAACCGGTGCCATTATCGTTATTGGCCGAAACA
>JBCCZF010000630.1:0-2233 GCA_039188035.1 Bacteroidota bacterium
AGACGTCCGAATGACATTTTGTAAACGGTAAAAAACAATATTGGTGTCTGTTTTATGATGAAAATGAAAAGATCAATCATAAATGCCAACTCAGCAATAATCAAAAAGATGGGTATTGCCTTAAATACATAAATGCGGAACTTACCTCTGCGGAAAAATATAAAAACGGCCAAAAAATAAAGGAGTGGTTCAGTGTTAGTAGTTTTAGGCGGGAACACAAACTTTCCGACCTTAAGTAATGCAACAATCCCGTTACTTTCTGGGCAATAACATCCTCAAAATCACAAAACGGTTAAGTGGTATCCGTTTACCTGTCCTTTTCTCTAGCGGTTTGGAAGACAGTGGTATACTCGAGGAAAGCTACGAGCTTGTGACACCAAATTTCGTTTCCCCATTTCCTAATCGTTCTCAGAAATGGCCCAGAAAGATATAAAAGTGATCATTCCGGCTTTTAATGAGGCCGATTCCATAGGAGCCGTTATCCGGGAAATCCCAAACTTGGTTTCCGAAATTATTGTAGTAAACAATAACTCAACGGACGCCACCGTTGTGAAAGCATCGGAGGCGGGTGCCACGGTCTTGGACGAACCCAGAAAAGGCTATGGCCATGCATGTCTCAAAGGCATGGATTATGTGGCGAAACAGTCCAAGACCCCGGATATCATCGTATTTATCGATGGAGATTATTCCGATTATCCGGACGAACTCGTAAAAATCGTGGCCCCAATATTAAATAAAGGATATGATTTTGTAATCGGTGCCCGGGTAAAACGACTTAGGGAAGAGGGCAGTATGACACCCCAACAAGTCTTTGGGAATTGGCTGGCCACGTTCTTAATGAAATTGCTCTTTGGGGCCAAATTCACGGATTTAGGTCCTTTTAGGGCCATAAAATACGAGGAATTGCTGCATTTGGAAATGGAGGACAAAACCTATGGCTGGACCGTGGAAATGCAGCTAAAGGCCTTAAAAAAGAAGCTTACATATACCGAAGTACCAGTGCGTTACAAAAGGAGAATAGGCGTTTCTAAAGTGTCGGGTACTGTAAAAGGTAGTATATTTGCGGGCATAAAAATTTTGGGTTGGATATTCAAGTATAGCATAAGGTAATATGGGACTAGTAATAACGTACATCATTCTTGCCATTTATAGTGTTGCCCTACTCTTGATCTTCTTCTATAGTATGGCCCAGTTGAATCTCCTGATCAACTATCTTGGGCACAAAAAAAGAAATAAGGAAGCCCCAAAATTCAATCTTCTAGATCCCCGTGAAATTCCCAAGGTAACCATACAGCTCCCCATTTACAATGAGGAATACGTAGTGGAGCGTTTATTGGAAAACATTGCCAAGCTGGAGTATCCCAAAAGCAAGATGGAAATCCAGGTATTGGACGATTCCACGGACGATTCCGTTACGGATACGGGCCTTAAAATAGAGGCCTTGCAGAAAACAGGATTGGACATAAAGCACATCCGAAGGAAAAATCGCGAAGGTTTTAAAGCCGGTGCGCTAAAAGAAGGGTTGAACATTGCCAAAGGTGATTTTATAGCCATTTTTGATGCGGATTTTCTTCCCGATCCGGATTGGCTCAAAAAAACCGTAATCTACTTTAAAGATCCGGAAATCGGCGTGGTCCAGACCCGTTGGGGACACATTAACCGGGATTATTCCATCCTTACCCGTATACAGGCCTTTGCCCTTGATGCCCACTTTACATTGGAACAAGTGGGGCGTAACGCCAAGGGGCATTTTATCAATTTTAACGGCACCGCGGGCATTTGGCGCAAAGAGTGTATCCTGGATGCCGGAAATTGGGAAGGGGACACCCTTACGGAGGATTTGGACTTAAGTTACCGTGCGCAGCTCAAAAATTGGAAATTCAAGTATCTGGAGGACGTGGAGACCCCGGCCGAACTCCCTGTGGTCATCAGTGCGGCCCGTTCCCAACAATTCCGTTGGAACAAGGGCGGGGCGGAAAACTTCCGAAAAACGGTTTGGAGCGTTATCACGGCCAAGAACATTTCCTTTAAGACCAAGTTTCACGGCGTAATGCACTTACTGAACAGCAGCATGTTCCTTTGCGTGTTCCTGGTTTCCATTCTCAGTGTTCCTGCCATGTACATCAAGGCTATTTTTCCCGAGCTGGACTGGGTCTTTGCCGTTTTAAGTTTCTTTGTTTTAAGCACCATTATTCTGTTCATCTGCTATTGGTTTACCTATAAAAGCATCCAG
>JBCCZF010000631.1:0-2219 GCA_039188035.1 Bacteroidota bacterium
ATTATTTAAGCTTAAAATGTAGATAGGTAGAAGTAGGTTAATCGTTCCATAGTACATGAAAAAAGAATATAGCTGTAGTTTTAAAATGACAAGAACATCGATAAAAAAACACAAAACAAGGATGTTCAGAACCCTTCTATTTTTGTTTTTTGTTTTTTTGTTGATCAATGTTTCCACAGCGCAACAAACCTTTCCACCTCCTGAAATCCCTTTGGAAATTAAGGCACAAAAAGTCAAAGACGGTACCATTAAATTGGATGGGTTCTTAAACGAAGGTGTGTGGAAGAAGGCGGATATGGTTTCAGGATTCACCCAACGCGAACCGGTCCAAAGCGCCCCTGCTAGTTTTGACACCCAGGTACGTATCCTTTTCGACTCTAAATTCCTCTATATCGGTGCGATGTGTTTGGATAGTATAGCAGACCGCAGAAAACTTCGGGTTCGGAACCTGCAAAGGGATTTTAATAGGTTTGGGAATGATCGTTTCGGTGTTGCCTTGGACGGACTTTTGGATAAACGCAATGCCGTTGGTTTTGAGGTAACACCCTATGGCTCCCAACGCGAAACCCAAGTTATCGACGGAAACGAAGGAGATGGAAATGTGGATTGGGATGCGCTCTGGTACGTACGTACCAAAGTGACCGATACAGCTTGGATAACGGAAATGGCCATTCCCTGGAAAACGTTGCGCTATAAAGCGGGTACGGACAAAATGTACATTTCGTTCAATCGTAACATAAGGCGATTCAATGAAATAACCACTTGGCCTTCTTTTCCAAGGGCCTTCTCCCATTTTAGAATGGCTTATGCGGCCTTGTTGACCGGTTTGGAGCCCCCGCCACCTTCGGCCAACATACAGATAAATCCCTATGTATTGGGTGACGTAGGAAGAACCGAGGAGGGGGATGCCCCTGAGGAAAACAAGACCAATTTTGAGGCTGGGGGGGAGTTTAAATGGGCGGTAACCCCTAACTCCGTATTGGATGTAACTGTGAATACGGATTTTGCACAGGCAGATGTGGATCAGCAGGTACAGAATCTTACGCGATTTTCGGTATTGTTTCCTGAACGAAGGCAGTTCTTTTTGGAAAACGCCAATATTTTTAGGGTAAGCGATATCAATAACATACAACCGTTCTTTAGTCGACAGATCGGTTTGGATGCAAACGGGCAGCCCATACCCCTAGACGGTGGACTTCGATTTACAAGTCGCACCAGCAAACAGACTTCAGGGGTTTTGGCCATGCGGCAACAGGAAACATCGGGCAGCCCGGAAACCTATTTTGGGGTAGGGCGTTATGCGCAAAACTTTTCCGGGCAAAATCGTATCGGGGGTTTGGTAACACACAGGATCGAGAACGGTTTTACCAATGAAAACAATGAGGACATCGGGTCAAGGCAGAACACCACGGCAACGTTCAACGCATTTTTTAGACCCCAACAATCCTTGACATTGGATGCTATGGTATCCTACAGTACGGATTCTGAGCAAGGCAACGGTATAGGCGCAAGTGCCTGGTTGTACCAACAGAAAAATTGGGGATTTATAGGCGTTACAGGGCAATATGTATCAAAGGACTACTTACCGAGAATGGGTTTTTTGCGTTTCAACGACTATATCTTGGCGGCTCCTTCCATTGATTTGGACATTCGTCCCAAGTGGTTACCAAAATTCATCCGAAGTTATGGCCCCGACCTTTTTACCGACTTTTTCTGGAGGGCTTCTGATGGCGATTTCCAACAGGGTATTGTTAATTTTTCCCCATTTGATTTGGAATGGCAGACCGGAGGTCAGTTTGAAGTGCGTTTTCGCCAGGAATGGCAGCAATTGGACAGTAGCTTTTTTCCGTTGGGCATTGAAATTGCTCCAGGATACTATGAATTTGGACAGTACGAAATCAGTTTTGATTCCGATTTTTCGCGAAAATTGGCAGGTGCTGTAACCTATGCCAATGGAACTTTTTATGATGGGGATTTTGAAAGCTGGGATTTTGACGTAAGAATATCCCCCTCTCCCTACATGGAATTTATCGGGTCCTATACCATTAACCAATTCTCGGATTTGGGAATTGCTGAAAGCAATGTAACGGCCAAACTTTTATCCACAAGGGCTCGACTTGCCTTAAACCCGAGGGTAAGGTTGGACGGGTCCTATCAATGGAACAGCGCCAATGATGCCAACATATGGAACGTGCGTTTGTCCTGGGAATACCGACCAC
>JBCCZF010000632.1:0-2217 GCA_039188035.1 Bacteroidota bacterium
CGGCTTGGTCGCCCATCATGGTAATAATCTCAAAGCCCAATAGTTTGTGGTAAAAATCCAAGGCGCGTTTTAAATTGGCCACCTTTAAATGGACATGTCCGATTTGGGTATTTGAAGGTAATTTGTAGTCGTTCATAAAGCCCTTAGTCAATTTGCCAAAATTAGGGGTTTTCAGAGAATAGCAATTGTGCCATATGGCGTGAAGCGTGAAGTCCTGGGTGGGGCGCAAAAAAGGCTTAAAAGCAGGTTTTTGGCCTTTTTATAGGCTACAATGTTTTGTACAGTTCTACTCTTCTTAACCCATAAAAACTAATTCTTCCCAAGCCCTTCTGCCGTACGATCTTCCTTGGCGGGAGGTGGCGTAGCCCTAGGATTATCCTGCAGCCGCTTCAGCACTTCTTCTACCACTTTCTCCATCTGGGGATCACGTCCTTGTAGCAATAGGTTTGGATCGTCCCATACGGGGATGTCCGGTCGAACGCCAACACCTTCGTCGAACCAGGTACCATCATTGAAGTAAAGTCGAGCTCCTGGAACAGTGATTCCTCCCCCATCAATAAGCCGATGGCCGGTGGCGGGACCCACCAGGATACCTATGGTCCGCTCACCAACAATGGGACCGGCATCCAGTTCCCGGAATGCCCAAGGCAATCCATCACCCCCAGATCCTGCCCAACCGTTGATCAGCATGCCCATGGGGCCGGTATTTGTCTTTATGGGGAAGGTGTGGGACTTGCCATGGCGCCAGTACAGATTGTAAATGGCCGGTCGGGTCATCAGTTCCAAAAAACGGTCGGCGAGTTGTCCGCCGCCATTGAAACGCTCGTCAATAATAAACCCTTCTTTGCCAAGCTGGCCGTAATACATTTTCACCAAATCGAGTTGCCCCCTATCTGCCGTGTTGGTCATGTACACATACCCCAGTTTGCCTTCGGAGAGTTTTTCCACCCGTAAACGGTTCTTCTCGATCCAATCCAGGTAACGGATGTTCCCTTCCTCTTCCCCTGTGAGACAGGTGACCACCACATCTTTGGCTTCGCCCGTTTTACCGTTCTTGCTGATCCTTAACACGACTGTTTTGCCATTAAGCCCTTCGAAAGCGGCATACGGCTCTTTGTTTGGCGGAAGGGAAATTCCATTGACCGCATGTATGTAGTCCCCCTCGGAGACTTTTTGTCCTGGACGATCGAAGGGCGACCTATTTTCGGCATCCCAATCAGCGGGCCTTACAATGCGTTTTATTTTATAGCCTTTGTCATCCTGGGCCCAGTCGATTCCCAAGTAACCGGTACCAATATTTTCCACTTTTTCGTTATCCCCACCAAAGGTGTAGGTATGCCCGGCACTCAATTCGGCGGCAAGATTGGACTGTAGAAAACTGATGTCCCAACGCGATCGGGCATCCTCTACCAACGCACCGTATTGGGTTCGAAGCCTGTCCCAATCTACTTGTTGCATGCCTTTGTCATAAAAGAAATCACGATGTCTTCTCCAGGTATCATGAAAGATTTGACGCCATTCTTCCCGCGGGTTCAGTTCCATGACCAATCCATTGGTAGGAATCGCGTCTTTGATTTTTTGATCAGCTTCCGGTTGAATAATACCAAATTGTGAACCGCTTGCCACCAACAACGATTTCCCATCGGCCGTCTTGACCGCCCTATTTATTTTGGCCATGATGGATTTTTCTTCCCGTTCCTTAAGGTCATAGAAAACCAATTCCGGGGCACCTCCACTTGACCCTGAATTGGGCAAACGGCGGTATACCAACTTGCCTTCGAAGGCCATTAGATCCGTTAGGTTGCCAGGTTTTGCAGGAAGGACCACCAATCGGCTTTCCAATCCGTTCCAATCCACTTTAATCGGCTCCGGGTTTTTTCCCTTCGAATCGTCCTTTTCCTCCTTTTTTTTCTTCTTGCCTTTTTCGGGTTCCTCCTTTTCTGCTGCATTGAGCTCATCATTTTTTGCTTGGAGGAGGTAGGGGGCTTCTCGGCTCAAACTGATGGCGGCAAGCTGTGTGGCGTTCGGATAGATCCAAGTGCCATCCTGGAGGGCACTATACATCGCGTTAAAATTCCTATCGGTAAGAAAAAACAAGTACGTGCCCGCTACCCCAAAAACCGGATGGGTATCATTGTAAAACCCGCTGGTAACTTGTCTTGATCTTTGACCGTCCAGGTCATGGATAAAAATAGCTTCATTCCCATTTTCCATTCC
>JBCCZF010000633.1:0-2215 GCA_039188035.1 Bacteroidota bacterium
ATAAGTTCCCTTAGGTGTTGCTTAAATTCCGCCAGAATGACCTCATACCCGCGATTCACCTTTGTTTCAAAACGAATTTTATGCACCAATTCGCCCCGGGCGTCGCCAAGTACTACGGCACATTTAGTTCCCCCGATATCGAGGCCCAAGTAATACGTGGCTGTTTTCAGGGTTGGATACATAATGTTATTTGGAAGGGAACAGTAATTTGAAAAGGACATCGGTTTGGGCATAGTCCGAAATGATCATATCCGCGCCGGCTTTTATAAGTCGCTTTCTTTTTTCAACATGTAACCCGTATCTCCGTACTTCGTCGCTGGCCACGCCTATTGTAATTCCGGCAGCCTTTTTACCTTCCCGGATTTCTACCGGGCCATCCCCAATAACCAGTAATTCCTTACCATCTAGCCGATTTTTGGCAATTATGTTTTGAATGACCTTTTTCTTGGAGTATTCGGCAATATCGCCCACGGCGCCATAAATCCGTCCCTCGAAGACATTTGCATAACCCAGGGACGTGGCTTCATTGATTACATCTTGTTTGTCGGTGCCACTGGCTAGATACAACGTCATGCCTTTTTGCTTTAACATGTGCAAAAAACTTACCGCCCCTTTTAGAGTAAAATCGGTTACGTTCAATTCACCTGTTCTTAGTTTTTCCGACCTAGCATTCACCAGCTGCATCAAGGCATTGTTGTAGCTTTCTTTATAGGCAAATTTGTCCTTGATGTCCTTTTCGGGAACAAAACCAAAGGAGCGTACCAGTGCAATCAAGCCCTCCATCTGTACAATGGTCTGTATGCCCGTTGATTTGTCGATAAACTCCAATACACGCTCTTGGACTGTATCATAAGTGGTCTTATCAATGGAAGCGAACCGGTCTCCCAAAATGGCCTGCACCATTACGGGTGCCATGACCTTTTCCCAACCCTCGCGTTGGGTGCTTATCGTACCGTCATGATCAAAGACCACATGTTTTATACGACCCAATTGCGCTAGGATAGCGTCATTGCAGACTTCTATTTCGCTTTGATCATTATAGTTGGCCAAACGGAGATCGTTCGCCAGTTCGGGCCGGTAGTTATAGTTGGGGTCCTTACCTATTTCTAGAATTTCGTTTGGGGATGCGGTACCCGTGGTGTGTAGTTTTTGTACGGTGACCCCTGCGGCTATATTAGCGAATCGCGCAGCTATAGCGGGGGCTATTCCGGCACCTAAAGATAGGGCTATGGCACTTAGGGTAGTGTCACCGGCTCCTACGGTATCTATTTTTGTGTTGATTTGTAATCCTTCAATTTTATGGGTTCCATCTTGGTCAAAGACCAGGATGCCGCGTTCACCACAGGTCACGAACAGGGGTTTCTTAAAAGTTTGATATACCTGCTCGCCATGTTCTTTGATTTTTGCCAAAGGCAGGTGATCTTGAGGAGTGGCCTGTTTCCCGTTCAAGACCGCGGTTTCAATTTCGTTCGATTTGCGATAAACGCCTTGAAACTGACTATTGTAATGCCGGGAATCCACAATGATCGGTTTATGGCCAAATCGGTTGAACAGTGCGTTGACCGTTTTTATAAATGCCGGATTGGGGATGCTCCCTACCACTTGTTGGTTAAAAATAAATACATCACAAGTGGCCAAGGCCAATTCCATAGCTTTCAATAGGAGTGCATCGGTCTGTGGATGTCGTTTGTTTTTTAACCCGAAATCGATTCGTGGTGCTTCCGTTACCCCATACATTTTTTTGATATAGGCATAGGTGTCAAAATGTTCCTGTTGCAGGATAAGGCCGTCAATATGGGCACCCAAGCGCTTTAGCTGATTGACTAATTCCCGGCCAAAGGGATCATCGCCCACGGTTCCGATCACTTTGATTTCCTTTGGGCTTAGGGCCGCGAGGTTGGCCACAATGTTCCCGGCACCCCCTGGAGAATAGCGCTGCGAGGTAACTGCCTCGGCCTGTAGACCGGTCTCTACGGATACTTCCGAACCCTTGGGATCCACGTCCCAATACACATCCAGACAAAAATCGCCGTAAACGGCCACCCGAACATCTTGTACCTGGGTAAGAATGCTTTTGAGCTCTTCGGTTTTCATAGCTAAGCCTTTTTTCTCTATCGATTTTGTGATTAAAGGAGCGCCATCAATTTTTTGTACAGGGCGGGAAAGGTCTGTATTTGATTTCCGCCTATATAGTACCCTTTGCCGTTGTAGGCAT
>JBCCZF010000634.1:0-2208 GCA_039188035.1 Bacteroidota bacterium
CCCAAATTCCCTGAAACCAGGGTAGCATCCATTGTTTTTGGGGTACTTGACCAAAATAAGTGTTAAGCTTCTTCGTTATTCTTTTTGGAAGAAATACTTTTATCCCCTTTTGCATACCTTCATGATTCGACTTCAAAAAATCGGCTTTGTATTTTGTCTTTTGGTAATCCTCTCCTGTAGTAAAGATGAGGATCTTTTTGCGCTGCCAAACACGGTAAACGCCGACCAAAGCTTGGTAAGTACGGATATCACCGCTCAGAATTTTATGTGGAAGGCCATGAATTTTTGGTACTTCTGGCAGGAACAGGTTCCCATGCTAGCGGACGATGCCTTTACCCTGGATGCGGAAGGGTCACGGGCCTACACGGAGTTTTTGGCCTCCGAAATCAATCCAGGAACTTTCTTTGATCAGGAGTTATTGTTTAATGAAGATCGTTTTAGTTTTTGGTCGGATGATTATGTACGGCTTACCCAATCCCTATCGGGAATCTCCAAAAGCAACGGCCTGGAGTTTGGATTGGTCCAATTGGCCAATAGCAACGAAGTCTTTGGTTATGTACGCTATATTGTACCCAATTCCGATGCGGCCACAAAAGACATCCAACGTGGGGATATCTTTAGTGGAGTGGATGGGCAGACCTTGACGACCACAAATTTTGGCGAGCTCCTGTTCACTGGCAACGACACCTATACCCTTACCATGGCGGACCTTGGTACGGACGGGGTGGTTCCCAATGACCTTGAAGTGACTCTTACCAAACAGGAAAACTTGGCGGAAAACCCCGTTTTCCTGACCCGTTCCTTTGATATTGGTGCGGATAGAATCGGATATTTGGTATACAACGGTTTTACCAACGAATACGACAGACAACTCAACACGGCCATCGGCGAATTACAGAGCGCGGGCATTACCCATTTGGTCTTGGACTTGCGCTACAATCCCGGGGGGTCGGTGAACACGACCCGATTGTTGGCCAGCATGATCCATGGGGACAATACTTCCGATCTTTTTTTAAGGGCCCGGTACAACAACCGGCTGCAGCCTTTGTTTGATCCCGCCGACTTAGAGCGCAAATTCACCGATCAATTGGGCGATGGCACGGCCTTGAACCGCTTAAATCTGGATCAGGTATATGTGTTGACGACGGGCAGTTCCGCCTCGGCCAGTGAACTGCTCATCAATGGGCTGGAACCCTATATGGATGTAGTCCAAATTGGGGAGACCACTCGGGGGAAAAACGAGTTTTCGGTGACCATGGTAGACGACCCAGACCACCCCAATGCTCCCTATGTGTATTCTCCAGACCGGACAAGCCGTATAAACGCAAACAACCGATGGGCCATACAGCCCCTTATTGGCCGTAACGAAAATGCCGACGGTTTTTCGGACTATACCTCAGGGCTTGCCCCTGATTTTGAATTGGAGGAAGATCTCACCAATTTAGGTATCTTGGGGGATATGGATGAGCCCCTGCTCGCCAAGGCCATTGCAGAAATTACGGGTGAGACCTCCAAACGCAGCTTTGCAGTGCAGCTTCCCGCAAAAGTGCTTACCAGTTCCAAAATGTTCACCCCGGTCAAGGACAATATGTGGGTGGAAGAGCTACCTCCGCTGGATCTTTCACAATTAAGGCACTAGGGTATTATAGAAAGATAGGCACAGTCAACTATTTTCGCCCTTGCCGTTAAGCCCCACAATAAACCCATTCTAGCAATGGCTGGAGCCTATTTGGCAGCACGTGCCCAAAAGCTATTTAACCTGGTTCATATAATAGAAAATAGGGCGTGATGTGGGTAAAAGAAGTCTGGAAACACCCAAGAACTGCCTGCTCGCCGATGCCAGTGCGATCCCGCCAGATGACTTCTGTTACCTACTCCTTTTCCCATTGTATTTTTCATCGTATTTTTTGATGATACCCAAGTGCTTATCGTCTAATGAACCTGCTGTGAAGAAAGAAATTCCTTTTGCTCCATTTTTATGCGCCAATGCAATAGCCTTGTCAAAATCTTCATAATTATCTCCGTAATGGCCTGTAAGAATCCCCGTAATGAGGTCTTGATCCTCCTCTAAATCCCGAACACCTTCTTTAGTGGCAAACCCAACCCAGTTCACGTTTCCTTGATGGTCCTTTTTATAGGCCATGGGGAAAAAAGTGTCCAACTTCCAATGTCCCCAATCTTGGCGTACATATTCACGCGCCAATTGCG
>JBCCZF010000635.1:0-2207 GCA_039188035.1 Bacteroidota bacterium
TGGCGGCTGCCCTGGATCTCCCTTCATCCAGGTCTCCATATCTATATTGAAATATTGTTTGGTCCATAACATCCCGGCAAAGGCTTGCCTTTGAATATTGCAGGTGTCCTCACAAGGGCCTAACCTAAACTGCCCGTAAAATTCGTCGGCCTCCTTTATCCTGGTCTCAAAAACGGTATCAAAGGACTGGGTCAACGGATTTCCCGAAAAACCCACCTTGGCAAAACGGAGTCTTACCTCCACATAGGCTCCCCCGGCAATGTTCGCCTTGTACATAGGTGCGAATTTACTGCCTTCATCTACCGCATCGGTCAATGTAAAATCGTTGTTGATTACCGCGTCATTAAACAGATCTTTTACGTAAGGGGATGTATTGGGTTTTCCAAAAAGCCGTTCCTCATTGGTCTCATTGTTCGTAAATAACCATTTTTCCGGCTTTTCAAAGTACAATTGATAAGTCCCCAATTTTGGGTGTGTCAATTCTACGGCACCGTATTGCCGGGTCTCTTTTTTTCTTTTAATGGTATGCGAGCCCTCGGCCTGCCCAAAACTCCAAAGATTGCGCAACCAAAGCGTGGGCATTAGGCTAATGGTAGCCGACTCCGGCCCACGGTTGTGGGCGGTAATCTTTATTAAGATATCTTCTTCACTGCCCTTGGCATATTCCGTGAACACATCAAAATACCGATTCCCTTCAAACACCCCCGTATCCAGCAGCTCATACTCCAAATCATGTTTTCCCCGACCTCCATTTGTATGCAATAAATCAGCATACGGATACGCCTTGTGAGGGTATTTATAGAGGTTTTTCATATAGGAATGGGTAGGGGTGCTGTCCAAATAATAATAGAGCTCCTTACAATCCTCCGCATGATTACCTTCCGGGCCGGTCAATCCATATAGGCGTTCTTTAAGAATCGGGTCGTTGCCATTCCATAAACTAATGGCGAAACAAATGGCGCAATGACGATCCGAGATTCCGGCCAGACCGTCCTCTCCCCAGCGATAGACCCTGCTACGTGCATGATCATGGGGAAAGTAGTTCCAGGCGTCTCCATCGGGACTGTAATCCTCACGAACCGTACCCCATTGGCGTTCACTGAGATAGGGACCCCATTCCAACCATTTTTTCGTTCCCGAATAGTGTTCCTGAAGCCGTTGTCCTTCTGCAGTATTCTTGTTAGCCATAGTTCTTTTTATCCATTGGTAGTAAAGCCGGGATAGCAGGTCATGGCCCCATCAACGAAAATTGTTGTCCCATTTACATAATCCGACTCATCCGAAGCCAACCAAGCGGACGCTGCGCCAATATCGGAGGGTTGCCCTATGCGTTTATACGGAATTAATTCCTTTAGCTTTTCAAGGACATCGGGCGTTTCCCAGGCTTCCCTATTGATAGGCGTTTGTATGGCCCCCGGGGCGATACTGTTGGCCCGTATTTTTTTTGGGCCATATTCCTGGGCTATGGATTGCATAAGCATGGGCAAAGCGCCTTTGGAAGCGGCATAATTGGCCCGGCCTGCCCATGGAATGATCTCGTGCACCGAACTCATATGGATAATCTTGCCCAAGGCGTGGGACACCTCGGGCCGTAATCCCCGTCGCAAGAATTCCCTGATGGATTCCCTACAACAGAGAAATTGCCCGGTAAGGTTCACATCAATGACCAATTGCCAATCCTTTAACTCCATCTCATGCAAGGGATAATCGCGCTGGATCCCGGCATTGGGGACACATATATCCACCGTTCCAAAATGATCGATGGTCTGTTGGAACATTTTTACCACATCGGCTTCCTTGCTTACATCGGCTTTTATAGCGATTCCTTCTCCGCAAAGCGTATCATTACAAATGGTATGGGCCAATTCCTCGGCAGTTTCGGGACCCGAAATATAATTGACCACCACATTGGCCCCATCCCTGCCCAATGCCTCCACCACGGCCTTCCCTATGCCTGAGTTGCCCCCGGTAACTATGGCTGTTTGCCCCAAAAGTCTTTTGTTGGGTTTTTGGTACATTTTCTTTGGCTGTTTTATTATCGAAAAAAATCTTTTAAGTCGTACGCAACGCTCTTAAATATAATGGTTTTTCATAGGATGTGAAGTAAAGAATTCAAGTTTCCATACGGGCCCATTTGGCTTAAGTTCATAAAGTTTACCATGAGTTCGAACCCTATCTAAGAGAATTTCGATAATAACGAAAAATAA
>JBCCZF010000636.1:0-2206 GCA_039188035.1 Bacteroidota bacterium
AACCCTTTTAGGTTTCCAGTACCTAGCAGGTCTACCTATCAATAGATTTCCCTACCGGCAAAATGAAAAGCCCCTTCAATGGCGGCATTGGCATCACTGTCCGAGCCGTGTACGGCATTTTCGGCAATATTGGTGGCGAACAGTTTTCGGATAGTTCCCTCGGCGGCCTCCTCGGGATTGGTCGCCCCAATAAGTGCCCTAAAATCCTCGACCGCATTGTCTTTTTCCAAAATGGCGGAAACAATAGGCCCCCGGGTCATAAAATCGACCAGTTCCCCAAAAAAGGGACGATCCTTATGAATGGCATAGAACACTTGGGCGTCCCTGCGACTCAGTTGTGTATATTTCATGGCCACGACTTTGAAGCCCGCAGCCGTAATTTTCTCTAAAATAGCTCCTATATGCCCGTTTTCAACAGCGTCGGGCTTGATCATAGTAAACGTTCTATTGGTCGTCATCTGCTAAAAATTTTGGCAAAAATACGCTTTTCCCTCCAACGCACAACTTTTTGAAGACTCCTTTACAACCTATTTAGGCCCATCTAAGGGGTAGGATACGGGCGGCGATTACGTTACGTGAAACCCCGTCCTAACAATATTATTGTATATTTGCGCGCATGAATTTAGCGGATGTACAGGCGGTAAAACAATTGCTGTCCTCACCTCAAAACATAGTAATAGTGCCCCATAAAAATCCGGATGGCGATGCCATTGGATCTACCTTGGCACTTTGGCATTATCTGCACAACCAAGGGCATAAAGCCACTGTTATCTCCCCGAATGACTACCCCAAGTTTCTCAAGTGGATGCCGGGCAATGACCATATCCTGAATTACGAAAAAGAGAATCGGCAGGCCAAGTCCAAGTTGAATAAGGCATCCCTCATATTTACGCTGGATTTTAACCGTTTAGGGCGTTCCGGGCAAATGGAAGAAACCCTCCAAAACACCAAGGCCTCCTTGGTGATGATAGACCATCACCAAGACCCCGCCAACTATGCCACCATTAAATATTCCGATGCTTCGATGAGTTCCACTTGCGAAATGGTCTATAATTTCATAGAATTCCAAGGGGATATCAATCTAATCACCCCAGAAATGGCCAACTGCCTGTATGCGGGCATTATGACGGATACGGGATCCTTTAAATTTGCCTCTACGACCAGTAAGACGCATAGGGTGGTGGCCGACTTGATTGATCGGGGGGCCAGGAACAGTGCGATACACAACGCCGTTTTTGACACCAATACCCCCAATAGGTTACAGCTGCTGGGCTGCGCCCTGAAAAATATGGTTATCCTGGAAGATTACAAAACCGTATATATTACCCTGAGTCAGGACGAATTGGATGCCCACCAATTTAAGAAAGGGGATACGGAAGGCTTTGTAAATTACGGATTGACCCTGGAAGCCATCGTTTTCGCCGTAATCTTTATCGAAAACAAGGAAGAAGGCATTATTAAGATATCCTTCCGCTCCGTGGGCGATTTTTTCGTGGATGAGTTTGCCAACGCCCATTTTGAGGGTGGGGGCCATCATAATGCCGCCGGCGGGAAAAGTGTTCGTTCCCTTCCGGATACCGTTGCCTACTTTAGGTCTTTATTGGACGATTATAAGGATAAACTCAACGCATGAAACCCTACTCCTATTTTGCACTCCTTCTAGTGTTCCTGGGCTGTGGGGAGCCGGAACCCAGGCGACCCGTAAAAGTAAATTCGGGCCGTTTCTACAACGAATCCGTAGCGCGGAACAAGGCTTTGTTGGAAAAAGAGGAAAAATACATCCAAGACCTTATTGCCTTGGATACGAAAAATGAATATTTCCAAAGTGCCAACGGATCCTGGTACTATTATGGACGAAAAAACGTGGAAGCCGACTATACACCGCAACCGGACGATCTGGTGACCCTTACCTATAACATCCTTTCCTTGGAGAATGATACCCTATATTCCAGTTTGGAGATAGGGCCAATTCGCTATAAGGTGGACAAACAAGAACTTTTTCCTGGTCTACGCAACAGTGTAAAGCTCCTTAAGGAAAATGAAACGGCTACCTTTTTGTTTCCCTCTTCCCTCGGATACGGCTACCACGGGGACAATAACAAAATAGGAATTAACGTTCCCATAAAATCCACCATATCCATATTGGACATCCAACGAAAGGAAAAGATTGAGTAGGTGGGGCCCATTCGCAATCCGGATTCCGAAT
>JBCCZF010000637.1:0-2204 GCA_039188035.1 Bacteroidota bacterium
ATCGATTAATATATTTATGAAGCGGGATACCATAATTCTACTGTTTGTCGCCATAGTCTTTTGGGGATGCGAAAAGACGCCTGGGGAAAAGGAAAAACCCAATATCGTAATTGTGTTTACAGATGATCAAGGGTATGCGGATGTAGGCGTATATGGGGCCCAAGGTTTTGCCACGCCCCACATTGATCAAATGGCCAATACGGGGATGAAGTTTACGGATTTTTATGTGGCCTCTTCGGTCTGTTCCCCATCGCGGGCAGCCCTATTAACAGGTTGCTACCCCCAAAGGATAGGGATTCCCCAGGTACTTTTTCCGGAAAGGGAAAACACCGTTTGGGACCCTACCGACCGAAAATCCAAAACAGGGATCCATAGCGATGAGACCACTTTGGCCGAAATGCTTAAGGCCCAGGGTTATGCAACGGCTTGTTTTGGGAAATGGCATTTGGGGCACCACAAGCCTTTCATGCCTTTGCAACAAGGTTTTGATGAGTACTTTGGCCTCCCGTATTCCAATGATATGCGTCCCGGGAAGAAACCGGGAAAAACCCCCTATCCCAAATTACCGCTCATTCAGGACAATCAGGTATTTCGATACATGGAGGATGATCAATCCACGTTGACCACGGAATATACGGAACAGGCATTGGATTTTATCCAAAGGAACCGGGATACCCCCTTTTTTATGTATGTGGCCCATAGTATGCCCCATATTCCGTTATACGTAACGGATAAGTTCAAAGGACATTCCCAAAAGGGAATTTACGGGGATGTCATCGAGGAAATCGATTGGTCCGTTGGGCAGATCAACAAAACCCTAAAGGAATTGGGACTGGAGGAAAATACGTTGGTAATTTTTACCTGCGACAATGGCCCTTGGCTCATTTTTGGGGATCACGGGGGCAGTGCCTATCCCTTACGGGAAGGCAAGTTTACCACTTTTGAAGGTGGGCAGCGGGTGCCTTGTGTCATGAAGTGGCCCGCTCAAATCCCGCCGGGAAGGCAATGCAACGAAATCGCCTCTACTTTGGATTTCCTGCCCACTATGGCCCATATTACGGGGGCACAACTTCCCAAGAAAAAAATTGACGGTCACAATATTATCGATTTAATGACGGAAAACCCCAATGCCAAGAGTCCTACCGATGCTTTTTTCTACTACAGGGGATGGCATTTGGAAGCCGTGAGAAGCGGAAAATGGAAATTACATCTGCCCCATACCTATAAGCAAGTGGTACCCTCGGATGAAGGCAATGTCCATGGGAGAAAAGGGATTCCTTCGGAAATAGGACTGTCCCTGTTCGACCTCTCCGTGGATATAGGCGAGAAAAACAACCTGGCCCAGGAAAATCCCGAGGTGGTGGAGATCTTAATGACCAAGATAGATGCCATGAAGGAAGATTTGGGTGACGATGAATTTAGCGGAACCGGAAAAAGGCCGTGTGGTTTTATCACCGAAAAAGCGGATTGAGGCAATCCCGGTAACCCGAATTCGTAGCGGGTTACACTAAACAAAACGGAACACTATGAAAAGACTGGATTTTTTATCGACCCTGCTGCTTGGATCTGGCGGCCTAATCCTTCCGAATGGAGTAGTGGCCCAAACAGCCGATGCGCTTCCCAATGTACTACTACTGGGTGATTCCATTTCCTTGGGGTACACAGGTGTTGTGATTGAGGAATTGAAGGGAAGGGTAAAGGAGTACCGGCCTTTGAACGCCAAGGGCGGTTACATCAATTGTCAAGGTACCACCAACGCAATGAAGCACCTGGACCAATGGTTGGAGATTGCTCCTAAGTGGGATGTGATCCATTTTAACTTTGGGCTGCACGATCTAAAGCATGTAGATCCCGTTACGGGTAAGAACAGCAAAAAAGAGGACGACCCCCAACAGGCGGATCTAAAGGCCTATGAAAGAAATTTAAAGGCAATCGTAAAAAAACTGGAGGCCACGGGAGCCCAATTGATCTTTGCCACTACCACCTCCTATCCGGATAGGCCTGGGGGGCCGTTGCGCAGGGCAGATCAGCCTGAAAAATACAACAAAACAGCCCTGAAGATCATGAAAAAATACGGTGTAAAAATCAATGACCTGGACGCCCTTACCAAACCCCGGTTAGCGGAACTGCAACCCCCAAATAATGTTCATTTTACAAAGGAAGGAAGTGCGATTTTGGGCAAACAGGTAGCACAAAGAATAGTG
>JBCCZF010000638.1:0-2197 GCA_039188035.1 Bacteroidota bacterium
CCCAATTTAAGCCCGTGAAGAACTGGTCCAATTTTATTGGGGGCAATTTCTATTCCTATGATATCGATGGAACCTTTGATGGCAGGGATGTAGGGACCAACAGTTTTATCTATTCCGTAAACGCCAATAGCACCTATAGCTTTACCCCTAAGGCATCGCTTCAGTTTAGCTTTAACTATCTTTCGGCAAGGAATACGGCCCAAGGGGAGGATTCCCGGTTTTATTCCCCCAACCTTAGCTTTCGGAAGAGCTTTTTGGATAGCCGGCTAGTGGCTACCTTGCAGTGGCAGAACATGGACATGGGACTTTTGGATACCAATGAACAGCGCATAACCACGGAACGTCCAGGGGAATTTTTTACCACTACCAATTATGTTTACGAGGTAGATATGGTCTTTTTGAATTTAAGTTATACCCTTAATCAGAATAAAAACAAATCCAAATTTATAGAGAGCGAGTTTGGGAAAAGGGAATTTTAGGCCTAGTAGGCTCATCGGATTTCCAAACTAGGGGAGATTTTCTTCGCAAATCAAAATAGGATTTAGCCCTTCCATACCTTAGAGAACCAGATCCATTTAAAAAAGTACCTTGCAAATTGTAAGGAAGAGGCATGGAGACTATCGCAAAAGCGACCACGAGTAAGCAATTAGAGCGCATTGCCCAGTTGGCAAAACGCATTTGGGAAGAGCACTATGCCCCAATCATTGGTGCCGCCCAGGTGGCTTATATGCTGGATAAATTTCAATCCGTTGCTGCCTTGCGGCAACAACTAGGTACAGGGGCCGAATATTATGCCTTGATGTTCGAGGCCAACGCCGTGGGTTATTTTTGTATCGCCAAAAGGGGGGATTCCCTATTTCTTGGCAAATTGTATGTCTTACATACCCATAGGGGCAAGGGATTGGCCAGGAAGGCCTTGGATTTCATTGTGGAAAGAGCTTTGGAATGGAGATGTAAGCGTATCCAACTTACCGTAAACAAGAACAATACCGGCTCCATTCACGTCTATCAAAAAATGGGTTTTAAAAACAGCGGCCCCCTTGTTCAGGATATTGGCGGCGGCTATATCATGGACGACTTCCTTTTGGAAAGGGAATTGTTCGCCTAAAGCGCAAGGCCTGCCAGGGGGGCGTGTATAAATTGGCTTAGCGCGCTATATCTTCCTAGTTTAGCTTGAGTTTCTTTACTTTTTCGGTGGCCTAATTTCCTGCGTATACAACCATAAATCGTTTGTCCCATTGGGGAATGATCGGGATGTATCGGGAAACCTGGATCAAAACAGTCGCTAAGCACTGTTTTTTCGATCCAGTATATCGATAAGGGCCAACAGGGTCTTTTGGTCGTCATCCGTTTTGATTACCTTTTTCAATCGCTCCAGATGATCCTCCAAGTGGGTGGTGTCCGGAAACTGATCGGGATCCGTAAAATAGCCCGGGTCTACTTCCAGGGCTTTGGCCAGTTTGTCCAGGGTTTTGGGCCTGGGTTTGGATAACCCATTTTCGTACCGGCCTATTTGCACATTGGAGACTCCGGAAAGTTGGCCTAGTCCGATTTGGGTAAGCTTTTGTTGCAAACGTATTTTTTTGAGCCTTTCCTTAATCATGATGGCGGATTAACATTGTTGGAGGATAGCGCTTCGCTACCTTTACAATTCCACGATAGCGTGCCATATCTATATCGTTTTGGGGTTTCTCCATTTGGGATAGTAGACCTGTACCGCGTTGGTATGGCCAGGACTACTTCCGCGATGGTAATAATGGCTCAATGTGATGGGTAAACCGCATTTCGAAATCCATGCCAAAAACACAAAAAATTGAAAATCAAATGTTTATGATGTTTTTCCGGCATGTTTTTTCAAATGGTTGTAAAACTTTTGGACAGTGACAGTCCAATATTTTTACAGGGTCAAGACAAGCCCCAAACTATGGAAGGGGGATTCCCTTCCTGAATAAAGACTTTGAAAAAGTACGACTGTTACAGCAGTACTGATTTTCCGGATAAAACGCGGTTTTCGGTATTTTGGGGCAGTTTAGGGTTGATGTGGTGTTTTGAAAATTACCTTTATAGCCCCCTTTGGACCACCTCAAAAACCCGGTTGCCATCGCATTTAAGGGTCTTGGCCGGAAACTTAAGGATAAGGGCATAGTCATGGGTGGCCATTAGTATGGTTCTTCCGGAACGGTTTATATCCTGTAGC
>JBCCZF010000639.1:0-2173 GCA_039188035.1 Bacteroidota bacterium
ATAGGTACCCGCTCCCGCAAGTGCAGGCGTCCAAACGCCGCCCGTATCGGGGTCGCCGTTCAGGGCATCGAAAAGCTGTGCCTCGGTCACGGTCTCGCCCTCGCATATCGTCAGGTGGCCGTCGGTACCGGCTTCATTGCAGTCCGGAACGCTACAGGAATCCGGTGCCGTAATGATGTCATTTATGGTCAAATAGCACTCGTTCCTATCGGAAAAGGAGGCGGTAATGTCAATACCGAATCCATTGGCCGGAAATCGTACCCCTCTGAAGGTATGGCTTGAACCGGAATCCAGTGCATCTATACCAACACTTTCGGAAGCATCCCCGCCCAGGACCAGGTTGCCCGATGTCGGGGCCCTTTCAAAGGAGACGGTGATGTCCGCCGTAAAAAAATCATCGCCGACAATGCCTGGGGTGGCATTGTCATTGCACGCCGAGGGGCTGCCCAAGTTTATGGACTGGATAATACATTTTCTGATAGGCCAGGCTCCATAGGTCGATGCGTCTCCATAATCCCCATAGATCGGGGAGAGCGGAAGTTCGCCCCTTGAATAGGCATTATTGTTTTCATAGTTGTTTTGGGAGGAAGCGAAGATTTGGAGCATGGAGATGGACTGTCCCTCGGCCACTCCAAAATCGGAAAGGTCCAAAAACCCGGCATATATGTCACTAAACCTGGTACTCCCCTCAAAACCGGGTAGATCACCGACTTCAATATCCGCAATTACATCCCTTCGCACACCGTTTATCTCATAACCGAACGCCTTGCCATAAATCCATATATCCCTATTCGGGGGAATCCAGGAGCGCACAAAGACCACCATATCCGGTCCGGGGGTGTTTACGATAGCTTCTTTGTATACCAAGGTAACGTCCGGGTTCATCCCCGAATCTTTGGGCCAATACAAAACTCCACTGAAGTTGTCGAAACTGTTGAGCCAAGTATCGCCACCTTTGTCCAGAGCGGATTCTACGATGCCCTGTCCAATGGGAACCTCATAGCCATCTACCACATACGTTGCAGAAACGGGTTGGGCAAAGGTTTTTGAAAAGCCGATTGTAAGAAATACAAGGGCGATAAGCGCTTTTTTCATAAATCCTCTTTGGCGCAGTGGATTATCCGGAAATTTACAGAAAGGGGAACTTTTACTATTTTTCATTAGTGTCTTGTTTATGGATTGGATTCGGAAGTATTCCCGACCGCGCAGTCGGAACCTTTCCGCTTTTGATCTATTTGTGCTCCGGTTCCCGCTAACAAAGGGATTCGGAAAGCAGTGGATTTGGCTGTCGCCAAGGCGTACTATCCCTCTCCACGGAATCGTGGAAACGAACGAATTAAAACGTGAAATGTAGCCCTTTGTACCTGTTCATTAGGTCAAAAAAATGTGAAGCGTAGTTTGTAATCATAGTTAATGGTTTTTGTTTGTGTTCTGTCTAAATAGAAAAAAGAGGATATTCTTTTTAAGGTGTGTATAAGAACCGTTCTACGGAAAGCAAGCCCTATGCAATGAGGCGTACTTCCTTAAAATTATCCTATAATAATTTAAATGCGAAGGGGTTGGTTTGCCGATTAGGCCCAATTTTTGGAACCAGGGCACTGAATCAACCGGTCCAAGGATATATGGGGGACTTTTTCATTTTCGAGGGTTTTTGTTTGGTGCTAAAGTTGTTCGTACATGCCCATAGCATGTTACACGGGTGGTACTTTTTGGAGTTAAACCAATAAAAACCACCTTTGAACTTGACAAATAATTGCTTTTTCCCATTGTGAGCGAATTTAATCGACTAAGTGCGCTAAATATCCTTGATTTACAATATGTCATAACCGGGAGAGGTAAGGAAGTCTTATGTTACGGGTTTCTGTGGAATTTCAGTTTTTATAATTAATAGTGGAATTTGGGAGCGCTCTTTCGTTCGATATCCCCATCCAGTCTGCCCACCTTTGGCGACAAGGGTTTCCCATACGCCGGATAGGAGATTAACGGAGGTCAAAATAATAGGCAGTGAAATTTGTCGTATACCCACTTCAATATAAAAAGGCCGCGATTGTTTTATGTCGCGGCCTTTTCCCATGTTGGGCGGTCAGTGTTTATTTTACGATGATGGTCTTGCTGTCGGCCCACCCGTGGCCCTGTGCCTTTAGGATGTATTCCCCTGAGGGCATTTGCCCCA
>JBCCZF010000640.1:0-2172 GCA_039188035.1 Bacteroidota bacterium
CGGAGAGGCCCCCTTTCCTGGTCAAGAGGGTGGATGACCATGTTTTTATCAAATTTGACAAAAAACAAACCCATTTTTGGTCGCCCCAACTACATTTAGAAATTGTTCAGGAACACGAAAACGAAGATACCAGCAAATTGCATGGCCTCTTTGGCCCCAACCCTACATTATGGACTTTCTTTATGTTCCTTCATTTTGGTGTGGGAACTTTTTTTGTCCTTTTTGGGATTTGGGCCTACTCCTATGCATCGCTGAACCGACCCTATGGGTTGCAGTTGGGAGTAATGACCGTTATGATACTGCTCTGGTTTGCGCTATACGCCTTTGGACGGGCGGGGAAGCACAAGGGAAAACCGCAAATGCGGGAACTCTACCAATTTATGATGGAAACCCTGACGGATTAAAAACTATCCATTATAGTCTGTATAGATATTTTAAGGAATTGAATTATTGTCAAAAAAGTAGGCAGCTACAGGAGCACCAGCAGCAAATGGAGTTTTTTCTATTCCTAATCCAAAACCAAAAAAAGACTTTTGCAGGAGTAAGCCTACTCCTGCAAAAGTCCACTTTCAGCGGTAATTGAAAATCAGGCAATATTATGTACTACCTAGTTTTCGTAGAAGGATACTGTACCGCTATCCTCGTTGCTTATAACCAATACATCTTTCCCAGAAGGGCTATATTCGGCCGGAATGGCCAGAACTCCCTCGGGTGCCTCATCCCCGGCATGGGAAAGTATATCCAGGAACCTGGGGGCGGATGGGTTTGTAATATCATACACCATAATCTGATCGTTTCGTTCCAACCCAACAAACAGAATGTACTTTCCCCCTATTTTTAGGATCTCCACCGTTTCAGGTTCAGCACCTTTATCATCACTGCGGGAATCATCATCATTAAAGACATCCGGGGTAAGGTTTAAGGTCTGCATGGCAATATCGTTTCCACTATCATATACCAGCTGTCCGGCCCCTGACCAAATGGAAAAAGACCGGGCCCCATAATTATAAAGTTCGTCAAAGTCACCATCACCATCAATATCCCCAATAGTGGTGGTGGATTGGAGGCGTCCCAAATTCTCGTCCAATTGCAGCACTTCGGCATCTGGAAAAGCCGTCTCGTCCAGTACCAAATCGGCCATACGCTCCTCCTCCGAAAAACCGTCGTAGTCCCTGGCGTCGCCTTCATTGGCCGTGACCACATAGTCCATTCCATCTACCTGATAGTAGGCAATGGCATCCGGTTGATACATACCATATACCGGCACACTGCGAAGTTCCTTCCTTCCATCCTCATTACTGGGGTCGATTTCGTTACCCGGGACACTATAGTCTTTAAACCCCAGTGGTACAATCGCTTCTATACGCTTGGCCTCCAAATCCACAACGGCCACCCCATTGTTCTCTTGAAGGGTTACCCAAGCGGTTTTAGAGTCCTTGGAAACAGCCACATACTCTGGTTCAACATCGGTTGCCAAAGATCTTCCAGGGCCAAAAACCCGGAAACCCTGATCCAACAAATCGGTACGCTCGGATTCAAAGGGTATAAAATCCAGGGTTGTCACCCCAAGGGTATTTACATCTATGATACTAATGGTACCATCGGGGTCATTTTCCAGTGAATAATCATCATCGGGCTCCCCTTCATTGGCCGATACAATATATTTGCCATTGGGGGAAAAGGTGACCATATCGGGCAAGGCCCCAACCGTGAAGGAATAAAGGGCATCCTGGGTTTCCGTATCAAAAACCTTTATAAAACCGGGATCTTGCTTTACCGGGGCCTCCAAGGCCACCGCCAGCTTCCCATCCTTTACGGCCACGCTATTGGGAGCTCCAAATCCCGAAACATCTATAGGGCTCAGTTGCAAGGGGCTATCCAAATTCGTGATATCGTAAACGGACACAACATTGCGCTCTGCGTTTACCGTAAAGAGTTTTTTTGTCCGGGGATCATAGGCCGAGATCTCCGCAGATCCCTCACCACCGATCTGTATCGTATTTTTATAGGTAAAGTTGATTGCATTGTCCTGCCCATTGTCCGGGTCATGCGGATTACCAATGTAATCGTCCAAATATTCGCAGGACGTAATTCCCAAAGAGAGGCAAAACAGAAAAAGCTTGGTAAAATTCTTCATTTTCTATGAGGTTTTTAGATTTTACCGAAGATGTC
>JBCCZF010000641.1:0-2172 GCA_039188035.1 Bacteroidota bacterium
ACAGTAAAGTTCTTCAATGATTCCAAAGGTTACGGTTTTATCACTGAAGAAGGTTCAAACGAAGATCATTTTGTACACATTTCTGGCTTGATCGATGAAGTTCGAGAGGGTGATGTTGTTGAATTTGAGCTACAACAAGGTAAAAAAGGACTGAATGCCGTTAATGTGAAAGTAGTTGACTAGGTAGGAAAATCGACTTTTTTATAATATGGCCCTGACCTTTTGTGTCGGGGCTTTTTTTGTGCTTTCCTAAAAAATAGTAAGAAAATTATTCTTTTTTTGTAATTTTGTTTATCCCCAACGCAACCCTACCGGCAATTTGGCATCAAATCATTAAACAAACCGAAACACCCCACACCATTTAAAACCATACTATGTTAAGCTTTTTCGGGATTCTTTTTGTTTTGTTGGTCATCAACATTATTTTGCTGGTTCTAAGTACAAAATCCGCCCAAAACCATAAGTAACGCAGATTTCTTTTTGGTAAATCCGTTGGGACGGGGAAACGTTTTTGATAGATTTTCGGGGCCCAATTCCAAAAAAAATCCTTTCTGGCACCAAGCGTATCGCCACTTGGTACAGGAAAGGATCCTTACGTTTTTTCGTCCGTGTAATTGGGTACGTTAGTTTACCCCTATTAGTTCTACATCAAAGAGGAGTGCCGCATTGGGCGGGATCAACCCGTTACCGGCGCCACCGCTGCCATACGCCAATTCCGATGGAATTACAAAACGGGCCTTGTCCCCAACCTTCAATAGCGCTATGCCTTCGTCCCAACCCGGGATTACCTGGCCTATGCCCAATTTAAAATCAAAAGGTTGGTTACGTCTATAGGACGAATCAAATACCTTTCCATCCAAAAGGGCGCCTTCATAATGTACGGAGACCTGCTGTCCCTTTTGGGCGTGGGCCCCACTGCCTTTTTGGATAAGTTTATAACAAAGACCACTTGGCGTCTTTTCGAAACCGGCGGTGGCGCTATCGAAGGCCTTTGCCAAGCGTTTCTTTTCCTGCTCCAACCGCTTTTCACGGGAACTGGTAAAATTGGTAAAGGCTTCCAGGGCATTCCAGGCCTGGGCCTCTTCCCCCACCCTTACGATTTCCAAGCTCTCGATAACATCGCCTTGGGCAATGGCGTCTACGACTTCCTGTCCCTGAGCCACATGACCAAATACGGTGTGCTTATCGTCCAACCATGGAGTAGCCACATGGGTGATGAAAAATTGGCTACCATTGGTCCCGGGACCCGAATTGGCCATGGACAATACCCCGGGCCCGTCGTGTTTTAAATCCGAATGGAACTCGTCGTCAAATTTGTAACCCGCATCCCCGGTACCCGTTCCTAAAGGGCAGCCCCCCTGAATCATAAAATCGGGGATTACCCGGTGGAACTTTAACCCGTTGTAATACGGTTCCCCGTTGGCCTTGGCCGAATTCTCCTTTTTCCCTTCGGCCAAGGCCACAAAATTACCGACCGTACCAGGGGTCTTATCATGTGTAAGCTTTACCACTATCTCTCCTTTAGAGGTATTGAACTGTGCATAGATTCCGTCTTGCATGCTATTTGTTTTTAAGCGGCAAAAATACGGAAATAGATCTAAGGAGATTATGTGATTTTTACAAAGAGCAATAACTTCCCTTAACCCTTGGTCTTTTGGGAGGTCAATATCCCATACGTATCGAAAAGATATACCAAACTGGCCATGGTGGCGGCCCCTAGTTCCAGTTCCCTTTTATTTACATGTTCAAAGGTATCGTTTTCCGCATGGTGGTGGTCAAAATAACGTTGGGAATCCGGGCGGAGTCCTGCCAGTACCATCTCGTTGTTCTTTAAGGGCCTAATATCCGCCCCGGAATATCCTTTTACAAAGCATGGAGGTACTTAGCCTGTTCAGAACCATGGGCTATACACCCAAACGAACGATACGTGTAGTTCTCTTCATGAACGAGGAAAATGGTTTACGGGGCGGAAAGAAGTATTCCGAGGTGGCACGCTCCAAGGGCGAGAACCATATTTTTGCCTTGGAGAGTGATGCAGGCGGGTTTACCCCTAGGGGATTTTCCTTTGATTGTTCCGATCAAAACCTAGATCTTGTAAAATCATGGATCCCCTTGTTTGAGCCCTATTTTATCCATCACTTTGTAAAAGGATATTCCGGGGCGGATATTAGG
>JBCCZF010000642.1:0-2166 GCA_039188035.1 Bacteroidota bacterium
CCCGGGTCCGCCAGATGCAAGATCGGATATGCCGTATTGCCGGGCCAGGGCCCATAAGGCCAAACGCCGGCCTACTTCCTGCTTGTTTTCCGGGTGAATATTGGCAACATTGCCAATATCGTTGGTTACCGCCATTCCAGTATTTGGGACATGGCGCATGGTATGGAGCTGGGCGTCCCGAACCAGGGCCGCACCTAAACGATTATTCCCGTCCTTGTAATCAAAGGGGGCAATCTGTACAAAGTAGAAAGGAAAATCCGCCCCCCATAATTGTCGCCATGATCGAATCAATACGGGGAACGAAGTATAATACGACCGGGCATTCACCCTGTTGGATTCGCCCTGGTACCATATGCAACCCGCAATATCAAAATTGGTAAGTGGTGAAATCATGGCGTTAAATGCCGCGCCCGGTTCATGGGGCCTCCAATGATTTCCGACTATCTTTGTCGATTCCGTTTGCATATCCCATTTTGAGGAAAGGGCACCCTCACTGATCCAGGTCTCCACAGGGGTGCCGCCCCAACTGGAATTAATCAAGCCCACGGGCAATGTAAGTTTACTGTACAAACTTCTTCCAAAGAAATAGGCCACCGAACTAAAGTGCTTTACGGTCTCGGGAGCGCATTCTACCCATTCCCCATACAGGTCTTCCTGGGGGTAGGGCGCAATGTGCTTGTACACTTGAAAAAAACGGATCTTAGGGTAATTGGCATTGGCAATTTCCGCTTCGGCATTATCAAGTCCATGCATGGGCGACCATTCCATATTGGACTGTCCCGAGGCCAACCATACTTCCCCGATCAATACATTGTTGATCATAAGGGTTTCATGACCTTGAATGGAGACACTATATGGCCCACCCGCCGAAGGCGTGGCCAAAGTAGCCGACCATTTGCCCCGAATAGCATTCACAGTGACTTCTTGATTGTTCCAAGATCCGGTAACCGTAATTTTTTCAGCGACCTGGGTGGTCCATCCCCAAACCTTAACCGTACTCTTTTGCTGCAACACCATATTGTCCGACAAAATCGATGGGGTCCAAATTTTTGCGGAAAGGGGCTGTAACGACCCTAAAACAAACAAAAAAAATCCTCCTCGTCGTAAAACCTTCCAATAATTGCCCATTTTTATATGTATCGTATATCCACGGCAAGATACAAAGAATTAGGTCTGGGATAAAGGGGCTGTTTCGAAGTTACATTTGTCCGGCGCACACAAGACTGATCACAAAACCGTTTCATGCATCAATTCTTGCTCCTTTAGGATACGTATTATAGTATTTACATACCACAAAGCCCTAAATCACAATTTCCCTAAAACCTGAATCTTCCATTACCAACTTCAGCAGGACCAAGAGGAGGGACCTATCCATTTCGACCTCTTTTTTGGGGTTTCCCACAAGAACACTACAACAACTTATCCCAACATACTGGCTACAATACCAAAATAAACGATTATTCAGAAATCCAAGAGGGCTATCCGGGCTTTTTCCGATAGCGATCGCCCATAGTTGGTCTGGTTTTTTTACCTTTAAGCGCAATCCTCTCCCCTGCTATGAGAAGAAAATACCTTAAGCTTTTGGGTGTCTCCCTATTGCTCGTTTTAATCCTCGTATGGGGCTGTAACCAAATAATTTACTCTTCGGCGAAAGGGAAGACCTTTTCGGATGTAAATGAAGTTCCCCAAAATAGGGTCGGGCTTATTTTAGGCACTTCAAATCGGTTGGCCAACGGACAGGAAAATCTGTATTATACCTTCCGGATCCAGGCAACCGTGGCCTTGTTCAAGGCCAACAAAATAAACTTTGTATTGGTAAGCGGGGACAACGCCACTATATATTATAATGAACCTTCCACCATAAAGAACGATCTTATCAAATACGGCATCCCAGAGGAGAAGATCTTTCTGGATTACGCGGGCTTCCGGACCTTGGACTCCATGGTACGTGCTAAAACCGTATTTGGTCTGAACGAGGTGACCTTGATTTCACAACAATTCCATAACGAAAGGGCTATTTATTTGGCGGAAAAAAAAGGATTGAAGGCCATTGGCTACAATGCACGCGACGTTGATGGAAAAAATGGGTTTAAAGTGCACTTTAGGGAGTATTTTGCCCGGGTAAAGGTTTTTTTAGACCTGCTCCTGAATACCCAACCCAAGTTC
>JBCCZF010000643.1:0-2158 GCA_039188035.1 Bacteroidota bacterium
AAATCCACAAGGAGGGATAGAAAACATGGCATTGTGTTTTTTGGGAACCCGTCACGTTTTGGCGGGTTTTTTTATATTCCGGTGTAGTTGCCCGGGCGAATTGCCTTCAACTCGTTTTTGACCTCCTCGGAAACATCCAATGTATCTATAAATTTGGCAATGGAGGGTGCATCTATTCGACTATGGGTGCGCGTTAGCCCTTTAAGTGCCTCATAGGGATTGGGATAGCCTTCTCTGCGCAAAATGGTCTGTACGGCCTCGGCCACTACCGCCCAATTGTTTTCCAAATCACGTTGAATGGTTTCCTCGTTCAGTACCAATTTGCCCAACCCTTTTAAGGTAGAACCAAAGGCCAGTACGGTATGGGCCAAAGGAACGCCAATATTGCGGAGGACCGTGCTATCTGTTAAATCCCGCTGTAATCGGGATACTGGAAGCTTGGCGGACAGGTGTTCAAACAGGGCATTGGCCAAGCCCAGGTTTCCTTCGGAATTCTCAAAATCTATTGGGTTTACCTTATGGGGCATGGCCGAGGATCCTATCTCGCCTTTTTTGATCTTTTGCTTAAAATAATCCATGGAGACATAGGTCCAACAGTCCCGATCCAGGTCTAGCACAATGGTGTTAATCCGTTTTAGGGTATCAAAAAGGGCCGCCATATGGTCATAGTGCTCAATTTGGGTGGTAGGATAGGAGTGGTGTAACCCCAAGGTTTCCTGTACGAACTTTTTTCCGAAGGCCTTCCAATCCAAATGGGGGTAGGCCACCTTATGCGCATTGAAATTTCCCGTGGCTCCCCCGAATTTGGCGGCACTGGGAATGTCGTTCAAGAGATTGAACTGTTCCTTAAGTCGAGACACATATACCGCTATTTCCTTTCCGAGACGGGTAGGGGAGGCCGGTTGCCCATGTGTCCGTGCCAACATGGGTACCTTGGCCCAGGCTAGGGACAATTCCTCAAGTTTTTCAAAAAGCTGGAAATACTGGGGTACGTATACTTCGTTCATGGCCTCCTTTAAGGATAAGGGAATGGCCGTATTGTTGATATCCTGGGAGGTAAGCCCAAAATGGATGAATTCCTTATAGTGCTGCAGTCCCAAGGAGTCCCACTTTTTCTTTAGAAAATACTCCACAGCCTTTACGTCATGGTTGGTGATTTTTTCAATCTCCTTGATTTCGAAGGCATCGGCAGTATCAAAATGCAAATAAATGTCCCTTAGGACGTTAAATTTAGAAGTGTCAAAAGATTCCAGTTGCGGCAAGGGGATCTCGCAAAGCGCGATGAAGTATTCAATTTCTATCCGTACGCGGTATTTGATCAGGGAGGCCTCCGAAAAAAAATGGGTCAGGCCCTCGGTTTTGGCCGCGTATCGGCCATCAATCGGAGATATTGCATTAAGTGGGTCTAAGGACATGGTTTTTTTGGATTTTGAAAGCACCAAAGATAGTTCAATAGCCTAAATTGTTAAGTGTCTTTAAAATTTTCCCACCACGACTTTTAAAACCTGCAGAACCATTGCCCATTTGTGACTCCACCACGGATTTTAATTCGGGTCGTACCCAATCAAATTTCTCCCCCAGATAATAGAGACTGGTCATGGCAAATACTTTAGTCGCGACCTTGTGTTTACCTATAAGCCAATCAAAACACACTTCTGCCATAACCTCTTGGTGCGCGGCCGTAATAGCCTCGATGAGGGCAGCGTCTTTTTTTTCAAAATAGCTTAGGTTCAGCGATTCAAGAATACGCGCATAGGGCCGCATTGTGGTTTCCCAGGTGATATGCGCCAATTGTTCAATAAATTCATTAATAAAGGGAAGTAGATAGTTCAATCTTTTCCGAAGAAGATGGTCCAATACCCAACAAGCATTAAAGTTGTCCTGGGATTTGTCCTGCTCACGGGACACCTTTAGAATAATGCCAACAAACTTGGGAAATTCGATGAGTTCAGCGACCAAGGCATCAATTTTAATTTTCCCCATTCTTTTGGCATGTAGCCGTTGTCTCAATTGCTGGCTTGTCATTGAACCATAAGTTGATCGATTAATTCCGGTACACCTTCGGTCGCCGTTTTTGCAAGGATGGTTAGATTGTCAAAATCCGTTTCGTGTATGCTGGGCTTTGGATCAATAAAATAGATGGGCGTCCCCCGGGGAA
>JBCCZF010000644.1:0-2154 GCA_039188035.1 Bacteroidota bacterium
CGATTTCAAATTAGTATCTAAATTTACAACAAATTAGAATTGCCCATGATCCAACACGCAAAAATAGATGAAATCACTGAAATACTGGCCATTACCAAAGCTTGCGCCCAGCACATGTGCAATAGGGGTATTTATCAGTGGAATGAACATTATCCAAATTCCGCTGTTTTTGAAAAGGACGTGGAAAGAAGTGAGCTTTACGTACTCAAAAAGCACAAAAGGATTTTGGGAACCGTAGTAGTCTCCAAATTCATGGATGAGGAATATATCCCGATCCAGTGGCTCACCCCAGACGGAAACAACAGCTATATCCATCGTATTTGCGTGCACCCGGACCAACAGGGCAAGGGCCATGCGCAAAGGCTTATGGATTTTGCGGAGAACCTTTCCCGGGAAAAGGGTTGTTTATCCGTTCGCCTGGACACCTTTAGCCAAAATCCGCGCAATCAGCGTTTTTATGGGCAAAGGGGATACCAGCGCTTGGGCAACATCTATTTTCCCAAGCAAAGTAAACATCCCTTTTATTGTTATGAACTTGTTTTTTAGCGGTTGAGGGTCAAAATAGATTTTAAGAGCATAAACAAACTGGCGATTCCGGCCACCTTTGCCGGCATTGCGGAACCCGTATTGTCCTTAACGGATACGGCCATAGTGGGCAACATTCCCCAGGATGGTCTGGAATCCCTGGCGGCCGCAGGTATTGTGGGGTCTTTTCTATCCATGCTTATATGGATATTGGGTCAGACGCGCAGTGCCATTTCCGCCATTGTATCCCAATACTACGGGGCCGGGCAATTGGAGGAAGTAAAGACCCTTCCCGCCCGGGCCATAGCCCTGAACCTCCTTCTAAGTGTACTTATCCTCGTATCCACAGTCTTTTTTGTTGAGGATATCTTTCGTTTTCTCAATGCTTCCGGTAAGATATTGCGGTACTGCGTTACATACTATGCCATACGGGTTTGGGGATTTCCGTTAACACTCTTTGTGTTTGCCGTTATGGGTATTTTCAGGGGACTTCAAAACACTTTCTGGCCTATGGTCATAGCTCTTACCGGCGCATCGCTAAATATTGTTTTGGACATTGTCTTGGTCTATGGGATAGAAGGTATTCTGGAGCCCATGCATTTGGAGGGGGCCGCTTGGGCCAGTCTTATGGCCCAAGGGGTAATGGCCCTTATGGCCATGGTACTCCTCATCCGAAAAACGGACATTCGCTTACGCATTCGTTTTCCCTTTCATACGGAATTGGGCCGTTTGATCGGGATGAGCCTAAACCTCTTTGTACGTACCCTAGCCCTAAATACTGCCCTTATTCTCGCTGTCCGGGAGGCCGCGGCTTTGGGGGATGCTTCCATTGGGGCGCATACCATAGCCGTAAACCTCTGGTTGTTTTCCGCATTTTTTATCGATGGGTATGCCGCTGCCGGAAATAGTCTTGCCGGGAGACTTTTGGGCGCCCGGGATTATGAAGGGCTTTGGCGGTTGGCTCGGAAAGTTGTGCAGTACGGATTGGTGGTCTGTCTTACCCTGGTCTTGTTTTCCATTATTTTTTATCGCCCCATTGGCCGTTTATTCTCCAGTGATGATTCCGTTTTACAGTTATTCTACGCCATATTTTTTATTATCATCCTGGGGTTGCCCATAAATGCGGTGGCCTTTGTGCTGGATGGGGTATTTAAAGGTCTGGGAGAAATGAAATTCCTAAGGAACGTACTGCTCTTGGCCACCTTTTTCGGTTTTGTCCCGAGCCTATATTTAGGCATATCCTGGGGTTGGGGCCTTTACGGTATCTGGAGCGCCTTTACAATATGGATGTTGATACGGGGCGGGGCCCTCGTTTGGAAGTTCCGAAGAAAATTTCGCCCCCTCTTGGGAAAGGGTTAATTTTGATTGCGGTCAAAGTCAAAACCCCAAAACAAGACATCCTATGGGTACTACACGAACAAACGGCAGCCTCTACACGTCCATACGGGGCAAGGTAGCCACGGTGGAATTTGGCCATCCGGCAAGCAATTCCTTTGTTTTGGAGTTATTGGATCGACTTACGGTCGAAATCAAGAAACTTTCCCAGAACGAATCCCTTACGGTTATTGTCCTTAAGTCGGAAGGCGATCGGGCCTTCTGTGCAGGAGCTTCCTTTGATGAACTCACGGC
>JBCCZF010000645.1:0-2153 GCA_039188035.1 Bacteroidota bacterium
ATGTTTAGGTCATTTTTATTTTTGGAATCGATTACAAGTGCCGACAACAATTGTCTTGCATTTATTTTGGAAATCATAATCCATCCATTTGAATCGATGATTGAGCTGTCCATTTGAATATGGGAAATGAGGGATTCTGAGATTTTCTTTGTCCGTTTTTCAGATCTATTACAAGCCAGTGAAATCATTACTATTGCTATGCAAATTCCAATTTTGTTCAATTCCAGGTGTAATAAAAAGGTGCGTACGTAGCTTATAAACAAAGATATCCCAATTTTCTCATCACGTAGGGACAAAGGGTTGTTTAATAGATCTAAGGTATAACGTCTATCATTCACCGGACTTCTTTAGAGTATCTAAACATTCCCCTTAGAATACTATCTTTACCCTTGCAATACCGTACACCGTGATTTCAAAATCCACCATAGACCAAGTATACGAAACCGCCCGTTTGGAGGAGGTGATCGGGGATTTTGTGCAATTGAAAAAGTCCGGCTCCAACTTCAAGGGCCTAAGTCCCTTTACGGATGAGCGCACGCCAAGTTTTATGGTTTCCCCGGTAAAACAGATTTGGAAGGATTTCAGTAGCGGCAAGGGAGGTAATGTGGTCGCCTTTTTAATGGAGCACGAACATTTTTCCTATCCGGAGGCCATCCGCTATCTGGCCAAAAAGTACAACATTGAGATTGAGGAAACGGAACGGACGGACGAACAAAAGGAGCAGGCCAATGAGCGGGAAAGCATGTACTTGGTCTCGGATTTTGCCCAAAAACATTTTGCCGAAATGCTCTGGGACAATCCTTTGGGCACGGCCATTGGGCTAAGTTATTTTAAGGAAAGGGGGTTTACGGGGGATACCATTAAAAAGTTCGGTCTGGGCTACTGCTTGGACCAATGGGACGGCTTTACCCAGGTGGCCCTGGACATGGGATACCAATTGGAGTACTTGGAAAAGACGGGCCTTACGATTGTTAAGGAAGATGCCCAAAACCAGGGAAAAAGCAGAAAATTCGACCGATTTAAGGGACGGGTCATGTTCCCGATCCATTCCATGAGCGGTCGTGTCCTGGGTTTTGGAGGCCGTATTTTAACGAACGATAAAAAAGCGGCCAAATATCTGAATTCCCCTGAAAGTGATATTTACCACAAAAGCAAGGTGCTCTACGGCATTTATTTTGCCAAACAGGATATCGCCAAGCAAGACAATTGCTATCTGGTGGAGGGCTATACCGATGTGATCCAGTTTTACCAACGGGGTATACGCAATGTGGTGGCTTCCAGTGGTACGGCCTTGACTTCTGATCAAATCCGGCTCATCAATAGGCTTACCCAAAACATTACCGTACTTTTTGATGGGGATGCGGCGGGACTAAGGGCTTCTTTGCGCGGTATTGACCTAATCCTGGAACAGGGCATGAACGTAAAGATCTGCTCGTTTCCTGAAGGGGAGGATCCGGATAGTTTTGCACGGAACAACGATTTGGATGATGTGGAACGGTACTTGACCGAACATACCAAGGATTTTATTCAGTTCAAGACCCATCTTTTGGCGGGAGAGGCTTCCGAAGATCCCATCAAAAAAGCGGAAACCGTTCGGGATATCGTAAACAGCATTGCCAAGATACCAGATCCCATAAAACGGGAGATCTA
This sequence comes from Bacteroidota bacterium, assembly GCA_039188035.1. Classification (GTDB taxonomy): domain Bacteria; phylum Bacteroidota; class Bacteroidia; order Flavobacteriales; family Flavobacteriaceae; genus Ulvibacterium. Next base: position 1,651 of record JBCCZF010000645.1, read on the forward strand.
TGTCCAGGAGTGTGCCCTGGCGTTGAACGTTTCTGAAAGTGTCCTCTTCAGCACCCTGGCACAAATTAGCAAAAAGGCGATGGCGGATACCGCCAAAAAAACCAAACAGGAACAAAAGGCCTTTGAGGTGGTCAGGGGATCGGAGACCGTGGAAAAGGTAGATGTGCAATACGACCTGGAGCGAAAAATTATCCAGATGTTATTGCTGTACGGGAGTCAAAAAGAACAGTTTGAGGATTTGATCCTAAAGGAAAATGAAGAAGGGGATTTAATACTGGAACCGGAATCCTTGGAGGCCAAGGTATACGAAAAGGTATTTTTGGATCTTCAAGAGGATGAAATAGAGTTGACCAACGACCGCTTTAGGCAGATCTATTATACGCTCATCGCCCAGTTGAACGAAAATGGGGAGTTTTCCCTTAACGCCTTTTTGGGAAAATTGGATCAGGCCACGGTTTCCGAGGTATCCAGTATCCTGATGGAGGAGGAAAAGTATGTGCTTC
>JBCCZF010000646.1:0-2153 GCA_039188035.1 Bacteroidota bacterium
AGTTGCTTTAGTTCTGGCATAATTTCATTTTTAACAGCCCCAAATGTAAATCCATTCTTTTGGGTATCCAAGGAGATGTTATAACAATTTATCAACTACCTTTTTTGAATGGGATACGAGGCGAAAGGTTGGCTACGGAATGGAATTAAACGCAAATCCAAATTGGAAAAGGATGTCTGGAGACTTGGGATTTAAGACGTAGGACCTGGGATATAGTGCATGGACATATTCAAATCCCAAACACAAAAAAACAAATCCCAAACTTGCCTGTACCGGAACGGGCAAGTCCTAAATACCATCCCCATGTTGCATGCAATAGCTATTAACAAAAGGCCTTAAAACGGAACGTCATTATCCCCATCCGAATCATTGCCCATGGGGCTACCGAAAGCGTCATTGGCATTGGGCAGACCTGAGGGGAAATCCGAGGGATTCCTGGGCAAAAACGGATTTTCACCATCCGTATTCATTTTGGATTGGAATTCAAAGGGAGAATCAAAATCGTCCAGATTGTCGAACTTACCCAGTTGTCCGATAAACTTTAGGCGAATATTGTCCAAACCGCCGTTGCGGTGCTTGGCTACAATAAATTCCGCTTGTCCCTGGGTGGGTGTCCGTTCCTCGTCGTCCCATTCATCGATCTTGTAGTATTCCGGCCTGTAGATAAAGGAAACAATATCCGCGTCCTGCTCAATGGCCCCGGATTCCCTTAGGTCCGAAAGGATGGGCCGTTTACTGCCCCCCCGTGTTTCCACTGCCCGGGACAACTGGGATAGGGCGATCACGGGTACGTTAAGTTCCTTGGCCAAGGCCTTTAGGTTCCTGGATATGGTGGAAATTTCCTGTTCCCGATTTCCCCCTTTTTGGCTGCCTCCCGCCGTCATCAGTTGCAGGTAATCGATGATAATCAGCTGTATACCATGCTGTGACGCCAAGCGCCGGGCCTTGGCCCTAAGATCAAAAATAGACAGGGAGGGGGTATCGTCAATGAACAGGGGTGCCTTTTCCAGGGTCTTTACCTTTACGTTCAGTTGCTCCCATTCGTGTTTTTCCAAACGGCCCGTCCGCAATTTTTCCGAAGAAAGGCCGGTTTCGGAGGATATTAAACGTGTAATCAATTGTACGGAGGACATTTCCAGGGAAAAGAAGGCTACGGGAATATCCGCGTTTACGGCAATGTTCCGGGCCATGGACAGGGTAAGGGCCGTTTTACCCATCCCGGGACGGGCCGCTACGATAACCAGATCACTGGGCTGCCAACCGGAGGTGAGCTTGTCCAATTTATCAAAACCGGAGGGAATGCCGCTAAGTCCTTCCTTATTGGCAATCTCCTCGATGCGTTTTTTGGCCTGTATTACCAAATTCTGTGCCGTCTCCGCGGAACGCTTCAGGTTGCCCTGGGTTACATCGTACAGCTTCGCCTCCGCGTTATCCAAAAGATCAAAAACATCCGTTGCATCGTCATAGGCCTCCTCAATAATCTCATTGGATATTTTGATCAGGCTTCTTTGGATATACTTCTGGAGAATAATACGGGCATGGAACTCAATATGGGCCGAGGAAGCCACTTTTTGGGTAAGCTTGATCAAGTAAAAATCCCCCCCAACGGATTCCAGTCGCCCATCCTTCTTCAACTGGGAAGAAACGGTTAATAAATCCACAGGTTCCGAAGTTTCGAACAACGTAAAGATGGCCTCATAAATAAAACGATGGGCGTCCTTGTAGAAAACTTCGGGATGTAGGATATCGATTACCTCATCGACCCCTTTTTTATCAATCATCATCGCACCCAACACAACTTCCTCTAAATCAACAGATTGAGGTGGTATCTTTCCACGCTCCAAACTTATGAGGGTAGACTTGTCTATCTTACGACCAATGATGGGGTTGGGTTTGTCCATGAATGCGAAAATATGGAATTAACCTTTAGTTAACTTTGCCCATGACGGAAACGATATCCACCATTGTTGCACATTTTTCTGTTTATAAGTTATTGAATGTTGTTGATAACCCAAAAAAAATGATGTGGGAGGGCCCCGGTTTTTTTTGAGGGAAGTGAAATGGGAGGTTAGCCGTTATAGACCCCCATGTTTGCATATTTTTCCATGCGCAGTTTCACCAATTCCTTTGGTGATAACTTTTCCAATTCTCGA